>NZ_JAUBPE010000063.1:0-48405 GCF_036700565.1 Microcoleus pseudofavosus SVA1_A4 | reverse complement strand
GATGCACCTTACTTGCTCTCCATTTTTGGACACCATACCTAATTTACCATTATTTGAGCCTTAACTGAACCGTATTGACTCATAACTGGTTCAACTATGGCTAAACTGATTGCCAGATAGATGTTTCAGCCTATTTTACCTTTTTTGGTTTACCCCCTTGACAATTTGCACTTTTTCTTAACTTGTCACAAATGAGATGGAGCTGGTAAAATTGAGGAAATATTATTTCTTGGTGGGGCTACTTAACAATTTTGACCCCATCTTTTTTTAGCTTAAGTTCGGTAAATCCGCCACGGGTGGGGTTTCTGACGGGGTTGTCACCCCGTCAGTGGATTTTTTATAGCAAGCCTAAAAAAATCATAGCTTTATACAGCATTTTTTTAAGTCCCATTAAAGTTAATTTCGCCATTAACCATTTGATCGAAACAACATTTCAAATGTTGGGCTAATTTTTGTATGTGAGGTTCAGTAAACATGGAGAAATGATTGCCCGGAACTTCAATAACTTCGATCCCTTGCTGGGAACATTGGCCCCAACCTAACAATAAGTCATCGCTATGAAACTCCATACTCTCAAAATCATGAGCAATTTTATCGCTAGCTCGAAACAGTGTAATTTTGTGGGGATAAACCTGGGGAACGTAATCTCGCATGGCTTGAACGTGAGATTTAAAAACCTTGTAATCGCGAATATACTGCGCCATCTCCGTGTCGCTGACGATGAAGTTTGCCTTTTTATTCAATAGCTGAAATTGCTCATCCAACGGTAGCGATCGCATTTCGTCGTAGGAGACTGAAAAATCGATGCCGAACCAGTTTTTAATTGATTCAGCTAACCGGAGTAAAAATTTAGCATCATCATCCTTTGTTGGTTGAATAACTATTTCTGGCAATATAGCGTCAATTACCACTAGCAAGTCTACTTTTTGACCTTGTTTTTGTAGTTGTTGCGCCATTTCAAAAGCAACCACACCACCAAAACACCAACCTCCTAAAAGATATGGCCCTTCCGGTTGCACTGCGCGAACTTCTTGGAGGTAATAAGCTGCTGTTTCTTCTACTGACTTAGCTTCAATTTCGAGTGAGGTGGGAGACTGTTCCAAAGCGTAAAATGGTTGTTCTCCACCGATTTTTTCTGCCAAGTTCAGGTAAGCAAGGATGTCTCCTCCGGCGGCGTGTACGCAAAAGAAAGGAGTCCTCGAACCGGAAGAATTAAGGGCTACCAGCGGGGAACCTGAACTCAAATTTGTTGGCTGGCTGACAATTTTAGCTAGTTTTTCAATAGTCGGGTTTTCAAACAAAGTAGATAGGGGAAGGTTGTGTCCAAACCGCTCGTAAATTTGAGCAATTAAACGTACAGATAAAAAAGAGTGACCTCCCAACTCGAAGAAGTTATCTGTAACTCCAATTGAGTTAATAGCTAGAAGATTTTCCCAAATTTTTACCAAACCTAATTCGGAAACATTTCTGGGCGAAACGAAGGATTTTGTGGAGTTCGATCGGATCAGATTATCAGTTGGAAGCGATCGCTTATCTACTTTCCCATTTGGTGTTAGCGGTATCGCATCTAACACCACAAAAGCAGACGGTATCATATAATCCGGTAGTTTCTCTTGTAAGTAACCGTGCAATTGTGAAACTAAGTTTGGTTCATCTGTTACTATGTAAGCGATCGGATGTTTATCGCCTTGTGTATCGTCGCGGATAATGACAACAGATTCTCGAATATCTGGATGTTGCAATATCGCACTTTCAATTTCGGCCAATTCTACTCGGAAACCTCGGATTTTTACTTGTTCGTCACGGCGACCTAAATATTCGAGATTGCCATCATGCAAATAACGCGCTAAATCGCCAGTTTTATATAGTTTTGAATTGGGAGTTAAAATAAACCGTTCCTCGGTTAGTTCGGGACGATTCAAATAACCTTTCGCCAATCCATCGCCACCGATGTACAATTCACCGCAGACTCCTACGGTCGTTGGTTGTAAATGACGATCGAATATGTAAACTTGAGTGTTATCAATTGGATGACCGATCGGAACGCTAGTTGCTTTTTCTGGTAATAAACTCGTATCGTAGTAAGTAGCGTTGGCAGAAACTTCAGATGAACCGTAAAGGTTAATCAATTTGGCAGATGGGAGCAATTTTTGGAACGATCGCGCTAAGTCGAGAGGTAGTGCTTCTCCACTGATTATCCAAAGTTTCAAGTTCGACAATTTTTGGGTTAAATTACCGTAAGTATCTAGAATTAACCGCAGCAAGGAAGGAACAAGTATGACTCGGGTAACGTGATGGCGATCGAGCGTTTCTAGAAATAGTTTAGTGTCTTTGACAATTGAATCTGGGATGATAACGGTTGGAATTCCTTGGAGTAAGGGAGCAAAAATTTCCCACACTGAATCTACGAAACTAATAGCTGTTTTCTGACAACAAATCTCTTCACTTTCAAACGGATAAGTTTTCCACAACCAGTGTAACCCATTAACTGTACCTCGGTGAGTGGCGAGAACGCCTTTGGGAGTTCCAGTCGAACCAGAAGTGTATATTACATAAGCAAGATTGTCACTTCTAGATGTGGTGACAGGATTTTCTTGACTTTCTCGATTGATAATTTCCCAGTCACTATCTAGACAGATAACCTGTATTTGTTGAAAGCGATCGATTAATGATGAATGACTGATGACTAATGAAAATTGGGAATCAGAAACCATGAAAGAAAGACGATCGACTGGATAATTTGGATCGAGAGGAATGTAAGCACCACCCGCTTTCAAAATTGCCAGAATTCCAACTATCATTTCCACCGATCTGTCCAGACAAATGCCGACGCAAGTTTCGGTTGTTACTCCCAATTTTTGTAAATAATGGGCAAGTTGATTGACCTTTTGGTTAAGTTTTCGATAGCTTACTTTTTCCGAGCGATCGATTAATGCTAAACTATCGGGAAAATGCTCTACTTGCCGTTCAAATAATTGATGGAGAGAGGCATCTTGCGGATAAGTTGTTCGAGTGTTATTCCACTCTAATAACTGTTGTTCTCGCTGTTTTGCAGTTAGGATTGGTAATTCAGAAATTTGGCGATCGGGATTAGCAACGATGCTTTCCAGTAAGGTTTGAAAATTGTCGATTAGTCCTGTAATTGTTGCCGCATCAAATAAGTCGGTACTGTACTCTAAAAATCCAGTTAATCCTTCTTTAGATTCACCGATTGACAGGAAAATGTCAAACTGAGACGTGCCACTATCGAACTCTAAACTACGCAAAGTTAACCCAGCAATCTCTCGCTCGGACTTCGGCGTATTTTGCAGCACAAACATGACCTGAAACAAAGGATTTCGGCTTAAATCTCGATCGGGTTGCAATTCCTCTACTAGCTTCTCGAAAGGCAAATCCTGATGTGCGTAAGCGTCGAGAGTTACCCCGCGTACCCGACTCAAAAGCGTGCGAAAACTTGGGTCGCCGCCGAGGTCATTTCGCATTACCAATGTATTGACAAATAAGCCAAGTATTCCTTCTAATTCTGCTTGATTGCGATTAGCAATTGAAGAACCGATGAGGATATCTTCTTGCTCTGTATAGCGGTAAAGTAAAGTATTAAAAGCCGCCAGCAAAGTCATAAATAAAGTAACTTCTTCTTGCTGACTTAATTTACTTAGTGCCTCTGTTAGAGTTTTGGAAAAAGTAAAGTATTGCTTTGCACCATTAAATGTGGTAATGGTAGGTCTGGAACGATCTACAGGCAATTGCAATACAGGTAAATCACCGCCTAGTTGTTGCTTCCAGTAATTGAGTTGGGTAGCGAGTATTTCACCTTGCAAGCGATCGCGCTGCCAAATTGCAAAATCTGCATACTGGATAGGGAGTTCCTGTAATGACGGAGATTGACCTGTTGAGAACGCCGCGTACAGCGCTGCCAATTCCCCCGCGAACACTGATATAGACCATCCATCAGAGACGATGTGGTGCATCGTCAAAAGGAAAATATGTTCTGTTTCGCTTAGACGCAGCAAAGTTGCCCGTACCAGAGGCGCTTGGGATAAATCAAAGGGTTTTTTAGCTTCCTCGATCGCTATTTTTTGAACTTCTACATCCCAATTTTGGCTCGATAAATGTTCGAGGTTGATAATAGGTAACTTCCAGGTTGATTCAGATGCGATCGCCTGAAATGGTTGCTTATCTACTATTACAAAACTCGTCCTCCAAGCTTCGTGACGCTTCATAATTTCGTTAAGACTTTGCTTAAGCGCCGTCACATCAAGCATTCCCTTTAAATGAATGGCTGTCGGAATATTATAGAAGGAACTTCCTTGATAAAGTCGATCGATAAACCAGAGTCTTTGCTGGGAAAAAGATAAGGGAATACGATTAGAGCCCGATCGCTTAGGAATAGCAGAACTTCTAGATTTTCCTGTCTTCCACTTTTCCAGAAGGGCTTTTTTGGTTGCTGATAGATTAGAGGTTTGGTTTTCCATGATTTTTATTTAAGCGTAGATGAAGAATAGATGAACGCAGATGTTTAGAAAGGTACGTAGTTGGGCTTTAGCCCTCTTATCGTGCTCATGTAGTAAATGAGGTAAGCGCCTCACAACTCCAATTACCAATTTACCAGTCATACCTTATATACCTGAGAAGGGCTGTATAGACTTTTATCAATTAGCCAAAAGAGCTTCAACTTCTTCGTCAGATAAGTCAGCAATTTTTTCTAGAAGAAGTTGGTCGATCGTTTCTGCTTGTTTGGCGACAGTGGATGCTTGAAGTAAAAGGTCGCGCAGTGGTAGTTCGACTGGGAAGTTCGATCGCAATCGCGAAACTAATTGGGTGGCGATGAGTGAATCTCCTCCTAACTCAAAGAAATTATCGTGAATACCGACTTGTTTAATGCCGATAACTTCTTGCCACATTTCGGCAATTTGTTGTTCTAAGTCGTTAGTAGGAGGAATATATGAATTACCGAGGCTGGGTCTTAAATAGCGTGGGGAGGAATCTGTTTGTTGAGATGGTTTTGTATCCGGGATTAGTTCTGCAAGTAAAGCATCAATATCTTCTTGCTTTTGGGGATTAATGGTATAAATTCCTTCGCTGAGTTTAGCAAATTGTTCTCCTAACTTTAACGTAATTACATTTTGACCTTTTTGTTCCAATTTATTAAGTAATTGGGAACCTGCACCAGATTCATCAACAAACACTAACCATCGATCTTTTTTGTCGGATGTTGTTGAGTTGTTACTCCCAGATAAGGATGGCGATTTGGCATCGATCCAGTAACGTTGGCGCTCGAAAGGATAGGTCGGTAGGGGGAGACGATGACGCGATTCGTGGCTGGAAAAACCCGACCAATCTATCTTTACACCTGCCATCAAAAGCCGACCTAATGCGTTTAATAATAGGGCAACATCGGATTGTTGTTCTTGAGGATGGCGTAAGGAATTTAGCACGAGATGTTTGGCATCTGGTTCTAAATGCCGCTTAGTTAACGAGCTTAAAGTCCGTCCCGGCCCAACTTCCAAAAATATTGCTTCCGACTGTTTCAACAACTCGGAAATTCCGGCAGAAAATCTCACTGTTTGGCGAAGATGTTTGCTCCAATAGCGGGGATTTGTGGCTTCATTTTCTGCGATCCAGGTGCCAGTTACGTTGGAAATAAAGGGAATGTGGGGCGGATTCAGCTTCACTTTTTTAATAGCAAGTGCAAACTGTTCCACAATCGGTTGCATCATCTCAGAATGAAAGGCATGAGATGTATGAAGGCGGCGACAGTCTATAGCTTGGGAATTTAACTGATTTTGCAATGTTTCAATCGCTTCAGTCGAGCCTGAAACGACGCACGAGGAGGGGGTGTTAATTGCTGCTAAAGAAAGTTCTTTGCCCAAGAATGGCTGAACCTCTTGTTCTGGAAGCGGCACGGCGAGCATACTTCCCGAGGGCAATTTTTGCATCAATTTACCTCTAATTGCTACTAGAAATAAGGCATCTTCTAGAGAGAAAACGCCTGCTAAAGTAGCAGCTACATATTCGCCAATACTGTGTCCAATTAGCGCTACGGGATTCACTCCCCATTGTATCCACAACTTGGCGATCGCGTATTCAACAACAAACATAGCGGGTTGGGTAATTGCAGTTTGTTGTAATTGCTGAGAAGCTTCTGCGATTTGTGCTTCGCTGGGATATAGAATTGAACGCAGATCGATACCTAAATGAGGTTTGAGAATTTCCGAACAGATATCTATTTGTTCTCTAAATGTCGGCTCAACTTCGTAAAGTTCTCGCCCCATATTTACATATTGTGCGCCTTGTCCAGAAAACATGAATACGCTCGGACGGTGAGAGGGCTTTTGGTAGTGCGTGAAAACTCGTTGCGTATCTACATTAGTTAGCGCATTCAGGGCATCTTCAATATCGTGACAAACTACCATTCGGCGATGTTCAAAAGTCCGACGACCGACTTGCAATGTGTAGGCAACATCAGCAATATTTAAGTCGGGATGCTGTTGTAAATGTTTGGCTAAATTCGCAGTTGCTATCTCTAATGCTGTATTTGTTTTTGCTGATAGTAGCAATAACTGCCAAGGACGTGAGGAACTAGAAGCTTCAAGGGCAGGAGTTTCTTCTAAAATTATATGAGCATTTGTTCCACCAATTCCGAAAGAACTGACTCCAGCACGACGCGGATTGCCGTTAGTTTTCCATTCCGACAACGTAGTATTAACGTAAAAGGGACTGTTGGCAAAATCTATCTGAGGATTGGGTTCTTGGAAATGCAAACTGGCAGGTATTTGTTTGTGTTTAAGTGCTTGGATACTTTTGATTAAACCTGTTATACCGGCAGCGGTATTCAAATGCCCGACATTAGTTTTAACCGAACCGATCGCACAAAAATTATTCCGATTAGTGTTGGTACGAAAAGCTTGGGTGAGAGCTGCAATTTCGATCGGATCTCCCAAGGAAGTTCCCGTTCCATGCGCCTCAATATAACTAATAGTTTCAGCTTCCACTCCAGCTAAAGCCAGTGCTTCTAAAATCACCTCCCTTTGACCTTCTACGCTGGGCGCTGTGTAACCAACTTTTAAAGAACCGTCATTATTAATCGCGGAACCTTTAATGACTGCTTGAATACAATCTCCGTCCGCTACAGCATCTTCTAATCGTTTCAAGACAACAATACCCAAACCGCTACCAAAAATAGTTCCTTGAGCATTTGCATCGAAAGCTCGGCAATGTCCGTCAGGAGAATTTATTCCTCCTTCTTGATAGAGATAACCTGTTTTTTGTGGCACTTGAATTGAAACACCACCAGCCAACGCGATATCGCTTTCGCCATTCAGCAAACTTTGGCAAGCTAAGTGAACAGCAACTAATGAGGTGGAACAGGTGGTTTGAATATTAATGCTCGGCCCTTTAAGGTTTAATTTGTAAGAAGTTTGCGTGGCTATGTGATCTTTATCATTTCCTATCAATACTTGGAATAAATCCACCGAGCCTATTAAATCTCGATGGGGATATAGATTGGAAAATAAGTAACTACTCAGAGTTACACCCGCAAACAAACCGATTTGACCGGGGTAAGTGTCTGAATTGTAGCCAGAATTTTCTAGTGCTTCCCAAGCACATTCTAGGAACAGACGTTGTTGGGGATCTGCTATTTCAGCTTCTCTAGGTGTAAAGCCGAAAAATGCCGCGTCAAATAGTTCTATATCTTCCAGTACGGTTCCTGCTTTGACATATTTAGGATCATTGAATACGGCTGGTTCTGTACCTGTAGATATGAGTTCTTTATCTGTGAAAAAAGAAATTGATTCCACGCCGTCACGCAGGTTTTGCCAAAAAATCTCGACATCTTTTGCACCAGGAAAACGACCTGCCATGCCGACGATTGCGATTTCATCTTTGCCATCAAAACGATTGATTTCAGTTGAATTATTCATCGATATTACTGCTCCTCATTATCCCAGGTAAATTAAAAAAGACGCTCTGAAACTAGGGCTTACGAAAAACGTATATTATCCTTGAGTCTTCGACTACATTTATTGGAAAGTCTTTGGTTAGATCGTAGATTGTAACTTTCTCAAACCCTACCTTTTCTAGAGCAGATTGAACTTCCGAGCGGGAATAGCCTTGTTGTGCAAAATTTACCTCTGAACGTTCCCAGTTTCCATTCAGTAATCTGAATGTGACGTGCTTGACTTGGCATGATTTACCATCGGTCGAATGACTGGAATGCTGAAGCCAAACATAATCATCTGCTATTTCGCCAGTAAATTCATCTTCAACTGAATTACTAGGGTTTGAAGCTTGTTCTCCCTCACTCAAATCGAACCCGAACCAACCGTTTTTTCCAAGTGCCGAATAAACGTTTTGGAAAGCCTTTGTCAAATCCTCCAAACTCAATATATATATAGCTGAAGACATTATTTGAGGAAAGAACTGCATCAAAGTTAGGAGGCAATTTACAGAAGCGGATGTCATCTCGGATAAATTTACCATTAGGTACATTCTCGCTAGCATAACGTAACATTTCCTCGGAGATATCTAATCCGGTTACTTGATAACCTTTTTCAATCAGACTTTTTACTATTTCTCCCTTTCCACAGCCAATGTCTAAAATGTGCGCTTCCTTTGGAAGATGCTTGAGGATATGTTCCTGCATAAAATCTAGCCACAGTTCTATTCCCTCTTTGCTTACTGGGTAAGCAAAAGCCCAATTATTATAAAGAGAGCGAGAATTTTCTGCCAAAGGTGAATTTGCTGAATACATAAGTTGATTGGTGTTCTATTTGGAATGAATTTTCAAACAATTTCTAGGCTACATTTTCTGTAGTTTCTAGAGAATTAGACATCGAAATCTCTAAAGCAATCTCGATCTGGTCGTTTAAAACAGCATCGATATCATCTTCAGTGGTAAGTGGATTAGCAATCACCGCCCTCAATGCGATCATCGGAATTTCTTTTCCAGAACAGATGGTGTTTTTAGTTGTCCGCGAGATAAAAGTACGACCTGCTTGGCGCTGGGCTTTTTGAAGTCGTTCGTTAAATCGATTGATTACCTGATTTTCACTTTCAGTTAACTGATTTTTAGCCACACTCTCTCGCAATGACTTCGGTATATAACGGTAAATTAAAAGGTTAATATCCGGTTGTGCTAACAACTCAAATTCAGGTAGAGTGCGGATGCGATCGGCCATATATTGAGTTTTCCGAATTCCTTCATCAATCAAAAATTCATATCCTTTTACCCCAATTAAGTGTAGCCCAGCATGAAGGAATAATGCCATTGCCGGGCGAGAACCTTCCAAAGCCCGTTTACCTAAATCGAATGAACCTTTACGCATGGTATAACTGGCATTTTTTTCGATTGCTTGTGCCACGATCGGATCGCGCAAAAAGACCATCCCAATACCCATTGGCAGGTACATTTGTTTATGTCCATCAATCGTCACTGAATCAGCCCGTTCGATCCCAATAAGTTTATGCCGATGCTGTTGGGAAAAAATCACTGGCCCACCCCAAGCGGCATCTACGTGGAAGTGAACTTTCGCTTCTCGCGCAATCTCCGCCATATCGGAAAGAGAATCGACTCCACCTGAGTCTGTAGTGCCAGCAATGCCCACGATCGCGATTATATGTTTGTTTTGGTGGCGACAATCTGCAACGGCTTGACGAAGCGCTTCGATGTCAATCCGATTGTTGCGATCGCTCTTAATTTTAATCAAACCTCGCGTACCGATACCTAACAAGTCGGTGGCTTTTTCAAACGAGTAGTGCATTAAGTCCGAACCGATTACTACCGCACCTTTGTAGCCATAATAATCTAAGGCGGCTGTTAAACCTTCCTTTTCTATACCGGGAAAGTCATCTTTTGGCCCTAAAGAAGTATTTCTAGCGCACCAAAGTGCGGTGATATTCGCTGTAGTACCTCCAGAAAGCAAAATTCCTAATGTACTCTCGCTGTTTTGAATATGCTGGGCGTAAAAGCGATCGCCAAAGTTGTAAATCAGTTGATGAATCATCGCCAAAGCTTGACGTTCATAAGGACTGAAAGCTTTAGCAGTTTCTATTTTTACGGCGTTTTGATTCATCGCCGTCATCAGTTTAGCTAGAGGCTGCACGAAATAGGGAAGTGCGGCAGTCATGTGACCGATAAATCGCGGCGATGATGTGTGAATTGAATGGCTAATTACGTTGCTGGATAAATATTCCAGGTAGCTTTCAAAATTAGCTGGCTCAATGGGAATTTGAGGATCGCAAAAGTTTTGTGTTAACGCTTGCAAATCAATATCGCTGTTGGTTTTGATGTCGGCTAAGAAATCGCGAGTTACAGCGTTAATTTGCATCTCGATCGTTTCTTCTAGAGAGGTAGTCAGCGTGGATGGAGCAAATAGTTCGATCGTTTTTTGTTTGATACTGTATTGGCTCGTGTTTTCGGTGTCAAAGGAGGTTTTGAGTTTCAGCATTTTTTGTTGGTTTAACATCACTTTTTCCTACTTTATTTGGGTTGAAAAATATTGGAAATTCGACATCTAAAATTAGCTTCTAAGACTGCTCTCTGCTTTGTCTTGCTGCTCGATGTTCTTGTCTGACTTGTCGGCGGCGGTTGATGGAATCTGTTGGGGTTATAGATGGTTGAGAATTATTTGCAGGCGATCGCTGTTTGTTTTCCTCCTGAATTAAATATTCAGCTAAGTAGCCGATGGTTGGATATTGAAACATTCCAACTAAAGAAAACTCTTGCTGAAATATTTTTTGCATTTGGCTGTGAACGCGAACTAAGAGCAATGAATCACCACCCAAATCGAAGAAGTTATCGTGAATACCTACTTCCTCCAAATGAAGGAATTCTTGCCAAATAGCAGCAATGCTTTGTTCTATTTCCGTTCGGGGTGATTGATAGGCTGCTTCCAATTTAGGACGTGCTTGTTCTGGTGCTGGTAGCGCTCGACGGTCTACTTTACCATTGGGTAGTAATGGCAGATTTTCTAACATCACGAAAGCAGAGGGTATCATATAGTTAGGCAGCTTTTCTTGCACGAGGCCATGAAGTTCGCTGACTGCGATCGCCTGTTCTGGATCGGATATGATATAAGCCACCAATTGCTGATTATCGCGGTCATTTTCCCTAGCCAAAACGATTACCTGTCGCACAGATGGATGTTGAGCTAGTACCGCTTCAATTTCTCCTAATTCGATTCTAAAACCGCGAATTTTGACTTGGTTATCGATTCGTCCGAGAAATTCCAAATTGCCATCTGGTAAATAGCGAACCAAATCGCCAGTTTTGTACAGCTTCGTCGATAGTTCAGTATAAACGCTTGCTAATGGATTAGGAATGAATTTCTCAGATGTTAATTCAGGACGATTGAGATAACCTCCCGCCAATCCTGCGCCACCGACATACAGTTCACCAGGTACGCCAATGGGAACAGGTTGTAAGTTTCGGTCGAGGACGTAGATTTGGGTGTTAGCGATCGCACGACCTATTAAAACTTGCGAATTAACTTTATCTTGCGGATCGATCCTATAACAAGTGACATCAGCAGAAACTTCCGAGGAACCGTAAAGATTTAACAGCGTACTCTCAGGTAAAATCTGCCGAAACTTTTGCAATACTTCTACCGAAAGTGCCTCTCCACTCGTTACCCAAAAATTCAATTTTGGTAGCCGTTTTTGCAAGTCAGCAAACGTATCTAAAAGTAACCGCAGTAAAGAAGGAACCAAGACAAGTCGCGTCACTTTATTGTTAGCGAGAGTTTCTACGAACTGGTGAGGGTCTTTGAGAATGCGATCGCTTACAATAATCGTCCGTATTCCTTGCAGTAACGGCCCAAAAATCTCCCAAACAGAATCTACAAAGTTTAACGATGTTTTCTGACAGCAAACATCTTCTCCTTTAAAAGGATAAGTTTGCCACATCCACTGAAAACGATTGACAGCGCCTCTATGCAGACCCAAAACTCCTTTAGGTTTCCCCGTCGAACCAGATGTATAAATGACATAAGCCACATTATCAATTGTAGAACGACTGACAGGATTTTCTCGGCTTTCTTGCTGGATAATTTCCCAGTCAGTATCCAAGCAGATGACAGTCATTTGGGCAAAGTTTTTAACTAATGACGAATGAGTAATCGCCACCGACAATTGAGTATCCGACAACATGAAAGCCAGTCGTTCTTGGGGATAATTTGGATCGAGGGGTAGGTATGCGCCACCTGCTTTGAGAACTCCCAAAATTCCGACGATGGAATCGAGCGATCGATCTAAACAAATTCCCACCATTACTTCTGAATTTACCCCCAACTTTTGCAGGTGATGCGCTAACTGATTAGCCTTAGCATTCAGTTCCCCATAGGTCAAACTTTGGTTTCCAAACATTACCGCCACAGCATCAGGCGTGCGTTCCACTTGCGCTTCAAAAAGTTGGTGAATGCAGTAGTGTTGAGGATAGTCAGTTTCGGTATCATTCCATTCCACCAACAACTCTTTTAGTTCGGCTGGCTTCAGTAAAGGTAAATCCCAAACTCGCTGTTCTGGATTAGCAACAATGCTTTCTAACAAAGTTTGCCAATGTTTCATCCACCGTTCAATAGTTTGCGAGTCAAATAAGTCGGTGTTGTATTCACAATCGACTACAAGTTCGTCATTTTGTTGGTGAATATCCAGAAAAATATCCGAGATGGAAGAATTGGTAGGATTTCTGACAAACTCGAATTTTCGGCTAAAAGACTCTGAGGTAGCCAGAGGTCTGTCTAAATTAAACAGTATTGTCACTAAAGGTGGACGACTTGTATCTCTTGACAGATTTAGTTTTTTAACCAACCTAATAAACGGATAAATTTGATGGTCATAAGCATCGGATAACACCTGTTTTAATGAACTTAAATATTCCGTGAATGTCTGGTTTTCCACAAGTTGACTGCGGATTGGCAATAAATTCACATAGTGACCGACAAGATATTCACCTTCAACAGATAATTGTCCCGCTGAAGGGATACCAATAACGATATCGTCTTGACCTGTCAATCGGTGAACTAACGCCAAAAATCCTGCCAAAACTGTTGTAAATAAGGTGCTTTTAAACTTGATAGTTTCGTGTTTCAAAGCGCCATAAAAAGTTTTATCTAGCGTGAAAGTTTGTCGAGTACCGACGTAGCGATTAACTGATGGTCGCGGGCGATCGGTGGGCAATTCTAATACCGGAACTGAACTGCAAAATTGCTGCAACCAATAAGCCTCAGCTTTTGCCATTTCTGGACTTTCCTGCTGGCTTGCTTCCCACTGAACGTATTCGCTTAACTGCATTGGTTGTGGGAGTTGATGCTCGATCGCTTCACATTCTGCTGTGTAAATTGCAGTTAGTTCTTGTTGCAAAACTCCCAACGACCAACCGTCAGCAATAATGTGATGAACAGTCAGCACTAAAAGATGATGTTGTTCTTCTAATTTGACGATCTGGGTGCGGACTAAATTCTCCGTTTCAAGATTGAAAGTTTGTCGCGCTTCTGTTGTTAAAAATTCCGCTAAATGTGTTTCGCGATCGCTGTTATCTAAAGTCGAGAAATCCACTACCGGAATATTGATAGTCAGAGTCGAATTAATTTGTTGATAATCTCCTGACGGACTAAAGGTTGCTCGCAATGCTTCGTGGCGATCGACTACTTCTTGAATTGCTTTACGCGCTGCTGTCAAATTGAACGAACCGCGCAGATGAATTGTCGTTGATTGGTTATAGGCGCGGGAGACATTTTCTCCCATTTGTGCCATTACCCAAAGTTCTTTTTGCGCTTCTGTTAGGGGGATTGAAGACTGGCGATTGGCGATCGGCGATCGGGAAGATTTTTTCCCATTCTCCACTCCCGATTCCCCTGGTAAAAATCCACCTTCTTGCATTTCGCTTATACTTTCCTTGACTGCTTGAATCATCCGATCGATATCTGCATCAGTATGAGCGGTAGATAAGAAAAGTCTCCGGTTTTCTAAAGCAAAGATTCCCTTTTCTAGCAGGTGATAGAAAAACAAATCCATCCAATTGAGGGTGGGAGAATAAGCAAATCGGAAGAGAGAACCAAAATGAACTATCTGAATCGGTAACTGTTTTTGCTCGAAGTAAGTATTGAGCGTGTTTGCTAATTTTAGGGTTTTCGCATTTAACTCTTCTTGCAGTTTTGCACCGCTATTTTTAAGGTGGGTGAGTGCAGCCAAAGTAGCAGCCATCACGAGAGGATGCTTGAAAAAAGTACCTGCAAAGTGAGTAACTTCGGCTTCAGGATAAGACGCATCTCCATAACTCCAAAATCCACCATCTAATGCGTCCATAAAAGCAGCCTTACCAGCAATTACTCCGACTGGCATCCCACCACCAACTGCTTTACCGTAAGTTGTGATATCGGCTCGAATATTCCACAACGCTTGCATCCCGCCTGGGTGCATCCGAAATCCGGTAATCACTTCATCGAAAATTAAAACTATTCCCATTTCTTGAGTTAATTGTCTCAATTCATGCAAGAATTCTTTAGGTTGCAAATCCGGTTTGGCGCTTTGGATTGGCTCTACCAAAACAGCAGCTAATTCACTGGCGTGAGCTCTGATAATATCTAGCGATTTGGGATTTCCGTAATCGAGAACTATTACTTGTTCGACTTTATGTTGCGGAATACCAGGAGCGATCGCGATCGAACGCAAATTTCCCTCTTCACTCGCTACTCCGGCGACCAAAACTTCATCCAAAGTTCCGTGATAGGAACCTCCAAAAAAAGCAATCTTTTCGCGCCCTGTAATGGCGCGAGCGATGCGAATTGCTCCCATTACCGCTTCGCTGCCGTCATTACAAAAACAAGCCCTTTCTTGACCTGTTAATTCGCAAACTAACTGAGCAGCTTTACCGGCCATTGCTGATTGTGGTCCAAGTTGTATTCCTTGGTGAACATAATCTTGAATTGCATTAATAATAAAAGATGGAGAATGACCGAATAAAAGTGCGCCAAATCCCATTGACATATCTATATATTCATTCCCATCAATATCCCAAATTCTCGCACCCGAACTTCTTTGGGGATAGATGGGATATACCATTTCTTTGATTGAAGGACGAAACCCCAATACCGATCTGGAATTAGCATGATGAACGCGATCGCTTTGCGTCAAGTTTTTCGATGCTTGAGTTCGTTCGATCGCCCGTGCGATTAATACGTCTAAATGTTCTTGTTGGCGTGGAGTTAAATTGGCGGAACTGGGGGATTTTTGGATTTTGGATTTTGGATTTTGGATGGGAATTTCTCTCTGGCGTTCCTGTTCGATAGTTTCGGTAGGTATGCGTGTAGGTTTTTTCTTCTTTGATGAAATGTTTTCGCGCAGAAATTCCAGTTGTTTGGACATCACCTCAAGTTGCTGTGCCATCAAACGTTTGATCGCTGTATTATCGGTTTGTCGATCGAGATTCTTTTCTGGCAATAGCGATGCTTTTTTCTTTGGTTTTGAGTTATTTGTTTCGGGCCGATCGGGCGCTAATGTTGGCTCTACCGGCGGGATTTGCTGAGATATGTAGACGGCTAATTCGTTAATCGTAGAGCTATTTTCAATTAATAATTTTAAAGAAATACTGAGACCAAATGCTTTTTTAATTGCGCCATTTATTTGGAGTAATTGCACGGACTCAAAACCGAGTTCTAGAAAATTAGTCCGATCGTCTATTTCAGAGGAGCTTACTCCCATTGCTTTACCGACAATTTCTTTTAATACTGACAGAATTTTGTCAGTCTGTGAGGGATGTATTGATGAATTCAGTTTTTGGTTGAGTTGGGAGTCAGACATGGGAATTTCCTTAATTATTAGTCATTAGTCAGATGAACCATGAAGCATGAATGCTAGCCATACATTCTCAGTATCTCCAATTGTTGAGACATGATCTCCATTTGTTGAGCCATGATCTCTTCAATCTCGCGATCGCCCACATTTTCCTCCTCGATTGTATGATCTACTTCTTCTGTGAATTTGTTGTCACGAACTGCTGGATTAAAAGGTTCAATCCAATATCTTTTTCGCTCAAAGGGATAAGTGGGTAAAGGAATGCGATCGCGTCGCTCGTGGCGATAAAATTCCGACCAATTAACCGACACGCCAGCTAGCCAAAGTCTTCCCAATGCGTTCAGCAAGAATGCTATATCTGACTGTCGATCTTTCGGATGACGCAACGAAGAAAGTACAATTGTTTGAGTATTTTCCTCCAAACAATCTCTAGCAAAGGTACTCAAAGTGCGTCCAGGGCCAACTTCCAATAGGATTCGCTTTGGTTCTTTTACCAACTCAGCAATCCCGTCAGCAAAACGCACCGTTTGGCGTAGATGTTTCCCCCAATAATTCGGATCAGTTGCTTCCATTTCAGTAATCCAAGTGCCAGTTACATTGGACATGAAAGGAATTTGAGGAGCCTTTAGTTTGACTTTTCTAACTTCGGCGATGAAAGGCTCGATAATGGGTTCCATCATGGCAGAATGAAAAGCATGAGAAGTATGCAAACGACGACAATCTAAACCGAGCTCAATCAAACGATTTTGCAGCTCGTCAACAGCTTTTAGAGAACCAGAAACTACACACAAAGATGGTGCATTAATTACAGCCAGAGAAAGTTCTTCACTTAGTTCGATTTCCTGTTCCGATAGAGGTACAGCCAGCATTGCACCAGCAGGAAGCTGCTGCATCAATTTCCCGCGAGTAGCAACTAATATCAACGCATCTTCCAGGGAAAACACACCAGCAAGAGTTGCTGCAACGTACTCTCCAATACTGTGACCGATCGCAGCTTCAGGAAGCACGCCCCACGACATCCACAACTGAGCTAAAGCGTATTCAATTATAAATAATACTGGCTGAGTAATATAAGTTTGTTTCAGTTGTTGTGCGGCTTCTTCTTCCCCTAATTCACTTGGATAAAGCACTGTACGCAAGTCTATTTTCAAGTGCGGTATTAGGAGTTCGCAACAATCATCAATAGCACGAGTAAAAGTAGGTTCCGTCTGGTAAAGTTCCCGCGCCATGTTCGCGTACTGCACCCCTTGGCCGGAAAACATAAACACGACAGAACGATTACCAGACTCCTCGTGATGGGAGTGGGAAATATCGGGAATTAATATTTTTTTATTGCCTTTTTCCTCAGTTTTTATAGTCAGCGCTTGTACAGCATCGTCAATATTTTGACATACCAACATTCGGCGATAATCAAATACCTTACGACCGACTTGCAGGGTGTAAGCCACATCAGCTAAATTAACATCGGGATGCTGTTTTAAATGTGCCCCTAAATTTGCCGTTGCTGTTTCCAAAGCCGAACTTGTTTTAGCAGAAAGAATCAACAATTGATACTTTCTCCCTTTGTTCTCTGCTACCTTTAGATTTGGAAATTCTTCCAAAACGACATGAGCATTAGTACCGCCAATGCCGAAAGAACTGACTCCCGCACGACGAGGCATTCCGTCTGTTTTCCATTCACGGAGGGTGGTATTGACATAAAACGGACTGTTGGCAAAATCAATTTCGGGATTGGGTTTTTCAAAGTGCAAGCTGGCTGGTATTTTCTGATGTTTTAGCGCCAAAACTGTTTTGATTAATCCCGTTATTCCGGCGGCTGTATTCAAATGACTGACATTAGTTTTTACAGATCCGATCGCACAGAAACCCTTTTTCTTAGTTTGCGATTCAAACACTTCTTGCAGCGCTCTAATTTCGATCGGATCTCCCAAAGAAGTACCAGTTCCATGAGTTTCTATATAAGTGATAGTTTCAGGAGCGAAACGAGCGATCGCTTGCGCCTGAGCAATTACCTTAGCTTGACCCGAAACACTGGGCGCTGTATAACTAACTTTCGCAGAACCATCATTATTAATAGCTGAACCTTTAATTAACGCATAAATGCGATCGCCATCCGCCAAAGCATCTTCTAATCTCTTAAGTACAACAATACCCACCCCATTGCCAAAAGTAGTTCCTCCTGCTTTTGCATCAAAAGCGCGAGTGCGAGCGTCGGTAGAAAATATCCCACTTTCTTGATAAAAATAACCTTGTTTTTGGGGAACTTGAATTGAAACACCACCAGCTAGAGCCATATCGCATTCGTAACTCAACAATCCCCGACAGGCCGAATGAACGGCAACTAATGATGTAGAACAAGCCGTATTAACATTAATACTCGGCCCTTTCAAATTCAACTTATAAGAAATTCGAGTAGCTAAAAAGTCTTGATTATTGCCAATTCCCAGCGGCAAATAACCCATTGATTGCAATAAATCGCGATTTGAAAGAATATTATTCAACAGGTATGTACTCAGGTTAGCACCTGCATAAACACCAGCCAAACCTTCGTATTGTTCCGGGTCATACCCCGCATTTTCCAAAGCTTCCCAAGCACACTCTAAAAAAAGACGATGTTGCGGATCTGTAATTTCAGCTTCATTTGCCAGCATACCAAAAAACGAAGCATTAAACATTTCGATATCATCCAACACGAACCCAGCTTTCACATAGTTTGAGTCATTCAGCCAACTCTCTTCTACGGCCGCAGCCCTCAATTCTTCATCACTAAACGATGAAATAGACTCCACTCCATCACACAAATTTAGCCAAAACTCATCAACATTCTTAGCCCCAGGAAAACGACCCGCCATCCCAATAATAGCAATTGGTTCCAGCACACTTTGTTCTTCCCAGTTATCCATTTCGCTCTCTCCTAAAAATCCATCTACATCTGTGTTCATCTGTGTTAGTCTGTTGTAAAAAACGTTCATTTATATTACCGATTCCTAGCTTGTTTCAACAGTTCTTTTTGTCGGGCTACCGCTTCTTCCTGTTTCCTGACATAGCTATTAACTTCTCTAAACATCGGTTGCTCCCCATCCTGTTTTCGACTCAAATATTCCGCCAACATTTTTATAGTAGGATACTTAAATAAGTCGATCGCAGAAATATTTCTATCTAAAACCTTATGCAATTTTGCTTGAACTTTGACCAAAAGTAAAGAATGCCCGCCAATTTCAAAAAAATTATCATTAATCCCCACTTTTTCCAATTGCAATATCTCTTGCCAAACCTCAGCAATCAGTCGCTCTGCTTCAGTTTTAGGCATCGCGTAATCCCGTTTAAAATCCCGGCGATTTTTCGGTACTGGTAGGGCGAGATAGTCTACTTTACCGTTAGGTGTTAAAGGTAATGCCTCCAACTGTACGACAACGGATGGCACCATATAATCCGGTAACTTTTCTGCTACAAAACTGCGTAGTTCTAGGCTTATATTATCTGAGACAATATAAGCAACTAAGCGTTTGTTATCTACTTCATCTTCTCTGAGAATAACCACAGCTTGTTTTACTGCTGGATGTTGGGTAAGTACATTTTCAACCTCCCCTAATTCAATGCGAAAACCGCGAAGTTTGATTTGGCGATCGCTACGTCCCAAATACTCGATTTCCCCATTAAATCGATAACGACCGATGTCTCCACTTCGATAAAGATAAGCGCCATCTTCACTGCTAAACGGATTGGGAATAAACTTTTCTGCTGTTAATTCTGGACGATTGAGATAGCCTCGCGCTAAACCATCGCCGCCAATACACAGTTCGCCCGGAACGCCGATGGGAACGGGTTGCAGGTGCGCGTCCAGCACGTATACTTGCATATTAGAAATGGGACGACCGATCGGAATTGAAGAAAGAGATTGGTTTTTGCTCGTGTCGTACCAAGTCACATCTGCGGATACTTCGGAGGAGCCATAAAGGTTAATTAAAATACTTTGAGGCATCCTTTCTTGGAAGCGCTGACATAGTTCCACGGATAAAGTTTCTCCACTGCTAACCCAATACTTGAGTTTGGGAAGTCTGCTTTGTAAATCTGGAAAATTTTCTAATAAGACGCGCAACAATGATGGCACTAAAACAAGGCGCGTCACCTGTTGCTGAGATAAAGTTTGAACCAACCGATAAGGGTCTTTTACTATTTCATCGGCAATGATGACTGTTCGCAGTCCGTGCAGCAATGGGGCAAAAATTTCCCAAACTGAATCTATAAAATTTAATGATGTTTTCTGACAGCAAATCTCTCCTTGTTCAAAAGGATAAGGATTCCAATTCAAGCGATTGACCGCGCTGCGATGGCGACCGAGTAAGCCTTTGGGTGTCCCGGTAGAACCTGAAGTGTAGAGGACGTAGGCGAGGTGGTCTGACAATTTTGGATTTTGGATTTTGGATTTTGGATTAGAGATCGTGTCCCATTCGCGATCGAAATAAACAACTACTGGAGTTACGTTTGCACTCAAAGTTGGTAGTTTTTTAATTAAAGTTTCGCGAGTTAATAATACTGACACTTGAGCATCGGATAATATAAAATTCAGACGCTCTTCGGGATAGGCGGGATCTAATGGTACGTAAGCTCCACCAGCCTTGAGAATGCCTAAAAGTCCGACTACCATTTCGATCGATCGCTCTACACAAATCCCTACCAAAACTTCCGATCGCACTCCTAATTCTCTCAGATAATCCGCCAAGCGATCGGCTTGTTGATTTAATTCTTGATAGGTTAGCTGTCTATCTTCAAATACGATCGCAACTGCATCTGGCGTTTTTTCAACTTGCGCTTCAAATAGCTGGTGAATACAAGCATCTTTGGGGTAATCTGTTTGAGTGCAATTCCAATCTAACAACTGCTGTTTTTCAGATGATGTTAATAGTGGTAATTCATTCAGACGACTATCGGGATTGGCGACAATTCCTGCGAGTAACTGCTGAAAATGGTCGCTCGTTCTGGCGATCGTAGCTGCCTCGAATATGTCGGTATTGTATTCTATAATTCCGATCGATTCCTCTCCTATTTCTTCGATATACAAACTCAAATCGAATTTCGCAGTACCGCTATCGCTCTCCAGACTACTCACCGTCAACCCCGATATCTCTAACGCTGACATCGGAGTATTTTGAAGTGCGAACATCACCTGAAATAGTGGGGTGTAACTCAAAGAGCGTTGCGGTTGCAGTGTCTCTACCAATTTTTCAAATGGCACATCGCAATGAGCGTATGCTCCTACACACGCTTGACGTACTCGACTTAACAACTCCCGAAAAGTAGGATTGCCAGATAAGTCAGTTCGCAACACTAAAGTATTGACAAAACAGCCAATTAATTGTTCTATTTCGCTCATGTTCCGGTTAGCAATGGGGGAACCGATCGCGACATCTTCAATTCCCGTGTAGCGATACAGCAAGATTTTGAAAGCGGCTAACAAGGTCATGAAAAAAGTCGCATCTTCGTTCTGACTTAGCGCCTTGAGTGCTTTAGTTAATTCCGCCGTCAGAGAGAAGGTTTTTCTCGCACCTCGGAAGGTTTGTACGGCTGGTCGAGGATAATCTGTTGGTAATTGTAGCACGGGAGGAGTTTTACCCAACTGCTGCTTCCAATAAGCAATTTGTGTTTCCAGCGCCTCTCCTTTTAGGGACTGTTGCTGCCATAAAGCAAAGTCTGCATACTGGATGGGTAGTTCGCTAAGAGGGGATGATTTGCTATTAAAAAATGCTTCGTAAAGTGCTGCTAATTCGCGCATCAGTACGCCATAAGACCAGCCATCATAAATAATGTGGTGCATGGTAACTAGCAGCACGTAATCTTGTTCGCCGATTTGTAACAGCATCCAACGCAATAATGGCCCTTGATCTAAGTCAAAAGGGGATTGGCTTTGTTCGATCGCAATTCGCTGGATTTGGTTTTTTTGTTCTGATAAAGGCAAGTCGGATAAATTGACTGTTGGTAACTTTAGAGTTAGCGATGGGGAAATGATTTGGACGGGTTGTCCTTCCATCATTTTGAAAGTAGTTCGCAGGGATTCGTGGCGTTGCACGATCTCGTTGAGGCTGCGCTCTAGTGCTGGTATATTAAGCAAACCTTTGAGTTGTATTGCTCCGTGTTCGTTGTAAGAAGGATTGGTGCGATCTATTTGTTGGAGTAACCACAGTCTTTGTTGAGCAAAGGATAGCGGTGCAGGGTCGGTACTGTCGCGTCTGGGAATAAGGTTTATGGGGGAATCAGACTGAATTTCACCCCGCAAGCGTTTGGCGAGAATTGCTTGTTTGCTGGCGGAAAGTTGATGGCGTCTTGCTAGTATTTGTTCTTTGTTTATGTCCATTTTTTTTGCAGATGCTGACAGATTTTTCTGACCGTTAGTTATTGCCAATAAACGCAGATTTAAGTTTTTAATCTAGGATTTGGATATTCATATACTTGGGGTAAGGTTGAATTATTTTTAGATCGTTTTCGAGAATTACCAGATCGCCATTCTTGTCGATTTCTTTGAATCCCGAAAATTTATAAGCGATGTACATCATCCGATTTCGATTGTTTGAAAGGAATTCTGCACGCAATCGAACGTTATTGTCTTTAGCGAGTTCGAGCAGATAATTTAGCATAACTGTGCCGACACCTCTAGACATGACGCGACAGGACATCAGGAAGAGTTTTATAGTCCAGAAGCTGTCGGAATATTCGAGGAGAGCTAAGCCGATTTTTCCATAATTTCCATACTTATCATTTAAACTGGCGATGAGCAATTTGTGGTTATCCGATCGACTAAACATATTCAGTTCGTCATAGGAATATGTGTAACCTGTTGTGTTTAGTTGATTGGTGCGTACTGTTAATTCTTCGGCTCGCTGTAAATCTTCTTCTTTAGCATCAGAAAGGGTCAAGTGCATATTTAGGGTAGCTAAGAATTCTTCTTGCGAACCGATGAATTCTGATTCAGCTTGATTTCGCTGGATATCGCTGATATACATCTGCCTTCTTTTTTGGGAATCCTCTGTGATAAAACGAGGATTCATTTCTGGCATTTCTAGTAGATATTCTAGGCGATCGACATTAATACAAAGGACTTCAGGGAGTGAAAAATTTACTTCTTCAAGTTCAAAAATTTGGTCGTCAACGAAAGCGATCGCATCCGTCCCGATATTAATTAATTTAGCAATTTCTTTAATCGAAGAAACCTTAGAATTCCAATGGATCTGAGGATAGATAAAATACTCGTGCAATCCTAATTCTTCAAGTTTTTCGATCGCACTACTATATTCATTCTTGCTAGCGATCGATTGTAAGATGCCTCGACTATCCAAAGTTTTGATGATGTCGAGTATATCGGGTCGCAAGCAAACTCGATCTCCTTCTAACAATATGCCGTTCCAGATGGTGTTATCTAAATCCCAAACGACACATTTGATGGAGCGTGTTTTTTCTTGTTTGTTGTCTGTTGGCGCAGAATTTAAACTAATCATGTTTTCACGTCCTTGCTACTAATTCTTGAGCTATCGAACTGCGATTTTGTGAGAATTTATATTCTTGATAACCGTATTCAGCGATGGTAATCTCTTGAATTTGGGTACTACCTTCGATGATTTCCATGATTTTTGCATCCCGTAAATACCGTTGAACTGGGTATTCGCTGCTGCAACCATTTCCCCCGTGAATTTGGACGGCATCATTAGCTACTTTGGTTGCGATCGTAGAAGCAAAATATTTGGCGATCGAGGTTTCCATAATTGAGTTGGGGTCGCCAATATCTTTGAGATAACCTGCTTGATAACATAGTAATCGGGCGGCTTTGATATTCGCGAGCGCCTCAGTAATCATTTGTCGAATTAGTTGATGCTCTTTGAGATAAACATCAAATTGCTTGCGTTTACTTGTATATTCAATGCAGGCTTCTAAGCAAGCTTGGGCAATACCAACACAACCGCACGCGACACTGTACCGTCCCAAATCAAGTGCAGAAGATGCTACGTGGGAGAAACCAAAACCTTGTCTGCACACGAGATTTTCTTGGGGAATTTGACAATTATTTAGGTGCAGTTCTGCTAACATCGAACCTCTGACACCTAACATTCCAAAAATTGGTTTAATTGAGAGTCCCGGACTGTTTTTTTCGACTAAAAAAGCAGAGGGTTTACCTTCCCACTTGGCAAAAACTAAGAAAACATCGGCAATTTGTCCGTAAGTAATCCATTTTTTTTGCCCGTTTAAGATATAAGAGTCGCCAGAAAGTGTTGCTGTCGTCTCTACGGCTTTGGCGTCGCTACCTACGTTAGGTTCGCTCAATGCGAAAGCTGCGATCGCATCGCCGGATGCTAATTTAGTCAGCCAATGTTCTTTTTGAAATTTACTGCCCCATTTGAGAATACCATGCGCGACCATAGAATGAACTGTTAGCAAACACCTTAGCGAAGAACATCCCCGTCCGATTTCCTCGTTTAGGAGACCGTAGGCGATCGCATCCATGCCAATGCCGCCCCATTCTTCGGGTAATATGGCTCCTAAATATCCTTTTTGAGCTAGTTTTTGGATGATTTCGGGGGGAGTTCTTTCTTCGCGATCGATGCGATCGGCATGAGGAACTATTTCTTCATCTACGAAAGCTCTAAAAGTGGAGCGATTGTCTTTTTGCTGAGAACTTAATTCTATTTTCATTGTATCACTTAATTCCTCCAAATGTCAACATTAAAATCCTATTTTTTACTCTCTCGCCAGTACGGTAGTTTTCCGTTCTAGTAACGCCGCCATCGAGTTGACACTCCTGAAGTTAGCAAATTCCAGGTCTTCATTTTCGATCGTCACTTCAAACTCTTTTTCTATAAACAACACCAATTGCATGGCAAACATGGAATTGACGAATCCCAAAGCAAATATGTCTTCATCATCCTGCAAGTCATGGTTGCCGAAAAACTGACAAAGGAATTTTTTGATTTGGTCTTTAGCTGCTTTCATGTTCTGTAATTTCTAATGACTAATGATTGTAGGTATAGAAACCTTTTCCGCTTTTTCGCCCGTGCAATCCCGCATCTACCATTTTTTTGAGTAAAGGACAGGGGCGATATTTACTGTCATTGAAGCTTTCGTACAAGACTTCTATCGAGAAGAGAATTGTATCTAATCCGATTAAATCTGCTGTTTCTAAGGGCCCCATTTTGTGACCGAAACAGGATTTAAAAATTTTATCAACCTGTTCGGCTGAAGCTACTCCTTCTTGCAACAGAAAAATTGCTTCGTTAACGGTTAACATTAGCACCCGATTGGAAACAAAACCAGGCGAATCATTAACTAAGATAGATTCTTTTCCCATCTTCGCTAATAATTTTGTGGCGGTTTCGATCGTCTGCTCAGAAGTATGATATCCGCGAATCATTTCCACCATCGGCTTCATCGGCACGGGGTTCATGAAATGAATGCCAATCACTCGATCTGCCCTCTTGGTAGCGGAAGCGATCCGAGTAATGGAAATGGCTGATGTGTTGGCGGCAAAAATAGTTTCTTCCGGGCAAATCGCGTCTATTTTACTGTATACCTCCTTTTTAATATCCCATTTTTCGGTAACATTTTCAACGACGAATTCCGCTTTTTCTAGAAACTGATAGTTACTGGAAAAAGTAATTTTATCCAAAATGTCATTTGGACTATCGGCTTTCTCATTTTTGTTGAAAAACCCTTGAAAACGGATATTATTTTTGATTTCCTGCTTCGCTCGTTCCAGAATATTATCTGAAATATCTAAAAGCACTGCATGATGTCCGGTTTGCGCTAGATTTTGCGCTACCCCAACTCCCATAACACCTGCTCCGATTACACCGACTGTTTGAATGTTCATACTTAATCCTTTGGTCATTGGTCATTAGTCATTGGTCATATCATGGAATTAACTGGTTCAAGTTCGCGAACTTCATCTTCAGTTAATCTTTCTAATTCGTTGATGATGATTTCCTCAATAACAAAAGCTAATTCAGCTACAGATGGTGACTGAAAAAGGGAAGGAATAGATAGTTCTATCTGGAAGTCTTGGCGAAGCCGAGAAATTAACTGAATCCCGATCAAAGAGTTTCCTCCCAAGTCAAAAAAGCTGTCATTTATGCCTACGCGATCGATTCCCAGTAACTCTTGATAAATGCCAGCAATTCTGTACTCAGTATCATTGCTAGGTTCGACGTATGCAGTTTTTAGAATCGGTCGTTTGTGCGTTGATTTGGTACGAGAAGTTTCTAAATTTTCCAGTACATTTGCTAGCGTTGAAATCTGGTCGTGTTCGATAACTGTTTGGAGATTTCGCGTTGAGACTATGACTTGAGGAAATGTATTAGACAAGATATAGTCTAACGCTTTTACACCTTCTTGAGAGGTAATGCTGTATTTCTCTCGCGCCTGCTTAATCTGAACTTGTACTTCTGGAGGCAATGATGAAAGCCATTCATCTTGCAAGTTATTTTCTTGCCAACCATCCCAATTAATAGAAACTGTCAGCATTTCACGCCTGAAGAAATTATAATGGGCAAAGGCATCCAGAAAAGAACTTGCTGCACAGTAATCTGCCTGACCTAATCCACCGACAATTGAAGAAATTGAAGAAAATAGAACTAGAAAATCGAGCTTTTCATCCTTCAATACCTCATTTATTACCAATGTTCCTTTCACTTTAGGTGCAAAAACACTTTTGGCTGCTTCGGGATTTTTCTGCTGAATAAAACTGGCACTGGCAGTTCCGGCGGCGTGAATTACTCCATTAATTTTACCAAATCGATCGCGCACCTGATTCAGCATCGCTTGCATTTGTTCAAAGTTAGAAACATCTGCTTTGATCGTGAGAATTTCTGCGCCCAATTCTTCTAAAAACTTAACTTTTTCAACCTTCAATCTGTTTTGTTCGTCATGTTGCCATTCAGCTTTTGAGGGTAATTCCGAGCGACCAATTAATACTAACTTAGCTTGGGCGGTTTTTGCCAAGTATTCTGCTACAATTAGTCCGAGTTTTCCCAATCCTCCTGTGATTACATATACTCCTCCTTTCCGTAATCTAACTGTAGGTAGAGTTTGACCTTTCATGGGCAAAGCTTTAAAGTCTTGTACCCAGCGATGATTGCCGCGATAAGCGATAACGCGATCGGGAGTTTCCGCAGTCAATTCTACTAACAATTGGTTTATTAATTGCTGCCATTTCCGAGTTTCCGTTCCGGGAAGCGTGATGTCAATGCTACGACAGGCAAGGTTTGAATATTCCTGGGAAATTACTTTGCATATTCCTAAAATCGTGGCTTTTTCAGGATACAACTCCTCTTCGTCAAATACCTCCTGCATATTATTGGAAATCGCACAAAGTTGCATATAGTCAGTCAGATTACGTTCTCCCCATGCTTTTGCCAAAAACAGCAAACTATAGAATCCAAGCTGTTGAAATTTATCAAAATCATCAAGTCTTTTAGGGATGCGATCGCTTGGTGTTACGTTCCACAAATGGGCAATAATTTGCGGAAGTTTACCCAAGCTTTGAATCTCATTCAATAAAGTATCATAATCTTCTTTCTTTTCAGGGTTAATCGCGTATTCGCGATCGCCTATCTTATCGAATTGCTCGCCACTTCTCACCACTATTACATCTTGATTCTCGCGAGCGAGTCTTTCTACGAGTTGAGATCCTACCCCACAGCGATCGATAAACACCAGCCACGATTGTTTTTGAGCAATTAATTTCTCCGTTTCCAACGATATTGATAACGGGGATTGTTGCCAAGATGGAATATAAAACCAATCGGAAATATCAAGTTTTTGTTCTAAATTTTTCCGAACGTGATGGAGATTTGGCGTATTTTTGGGAGGTTCAATCCAGTAACGCTGACGCTCGAACGGATAAGTCGGTAACGGAATTCGAGAACGGCGATCGCTAGTATAAAATCCCGACCAATCTATCTTGACTCCTGAAAGCCAAAGCTGACCCAAAGTATTGAACAAGAAAGCCAAATCTGACTGTTGATTGTAAGCATCTCGCAGCGAGGGTAACGCGACTTTATCCGCGATCGCAACATTTTCTAAACACTGTAACGCCAAGCTGCACAAGGTCTGTCCCGGCCCAACTTCTAATAGAATCGGTTTGTGTTTTTTCCACAACTCTTGCATCCCATCAGCAAATAACACGGGTTGACACAAATGCTTCGTCCAATAATTAGGATCGGTAGCTTGTTCGGCGGTAATCCAAGTTCCGGTAACGTTTGATATATAAGAAATTTTTGGTGGTTGAAGATTGACGGTTTTTACTAATTCGGTGAAGGGTTGAGCGATCGCTTCCATCATGTAGGAATGGAAAGCATGGGAACTTTGCAAGCGCCGACAAGCTAAACCTTTTTCAGTTAGTTGAACAGCCAATTCATCTATAGCGTTTGTAGTTCCCGCTACTACGCAAAAAGCAGAACCATTAATTGCCGATAAAGAGAGGTTTTTATTCAGCAAAGGACGCACCTTTTCCTCACTCAAAGGAACCGCCAACATCGCTCCACTTGGTAACTCTTGAATCATCTGCGCTCTTTTGGCGACGAGAGTAAGAGCATCTTCTAGAGATAAGACTTCTGCTAGGGTTGCGGCGACATATTCACCGATACTGTAACCGATCGTCGCCACAGGGTGAATTCCCCAGGAAATCCACAACTGAGCTAAAGCATATTCGAGTACAAAAATAGCAGGTTGAGTGAGATGAGTTTGATTCAGTTTTTGAGTAGTTTCACCCGCTTCTTGTTCGCCGCGACCGAGCATTTTTCGCAGATCGAAACCTGATGTTGAAGCAGTTTTCATATCATTGCGATCGCGATACATGACATCTCGCAGATCCAACCCCAGCAGAGGTTTGAGAAATTGGCAACAGCGATCGACTGTTTCTTGAAATGTCGGTTCAACTTGGTATAATTCCCAACCCATGTTGACATATTGAGTTCCCAGTCCTGTAAACATAAAAGCGACTGGACGTTCGATTCCATCCTGAATATTATTGAGAACTCGTTTGGGATTTTGAAGTGCAGCGATCGCATCTTGAATATCTTTGCAAACCAGCGTTCGCCGATGCTCAAAAGCTCGACGACCTACTTGCAAGGTGTAAGCGACATCAGCTAAGTTGAGGTCGGGATGCTGTTTTAAATGTTCGGCTAAATTTGCCGTCGCCGTTTCCAAAGCCGAGTTAGTTTTGGCAGATAACATTAGTAATTGCCAAGTCCGAGACGTTTCAGAAGTTTGAGCAGGCGGCGCTTCTTCGAGAATTACGTGAGCATTCGTACCTCCAATTCCTAAAGAACTAACCCCAGCACGGCGAGGATTTTGCTGCGTTTCCCACTCTAAAAGTTTGGTATTGACGTAAAACGGACTGTTAGCAAAATCAATTTTAGAATTGGATGCTTCAAAATGCAAACTCGGTGGAATTAACTGATGTTCGATCGCTAAAACTGTTTTAATTAAACCTGCTACGCCAGCAGCAGCACCGAGATGTCCGAAATTAGTTTTAACGGAACCAACTGCACAGAAAGCTTTTTGTGCAGTACGACTTTGAAAAACTTGTGTCAGCGCGGCAATTTCGATCGGATCTCCTAAAGGTGTTCCGCTTCCGTGAGCTTCAATATAATTTATTGTTTCAGGTTCAATTCCCGCGATCGCTTGAGCTTCGGAAATCACTGCTGATTGACCATCTGGACTGGGAGCAGTATAACCAGCTTTCAACGCGCCGTCGTTATTAATTGCCGAACCTTTGATAATTGCATGAATGGAATCTCCATCTGCGATCGCATCTGCCAACCGTTTGAGAACCACAACTCCTACACCGCTACCGAAAATACTTCCCCGCGCTTTAGCATCAAAGGATCGGCAATGTCCGTCGGGAGAAGCAAATCCCTCTTGAGACAAATACCCAACCTTCTGTGGAACGCGAACTGCAACGCCACCCGCCAAAGATATATCGCATTCGCCATTCAATAAACTTTGGCAAGCGATATGAATAGCCACCAATGAAGTAGAACAGGCGGTTTGAACGCTGACACTCGGTCCTTTGAGGTTCAATTTATAAGAAACTCTGGAAGATAGATAATCTTTATCATTTCCTAGCAGCGTTTGTAAATCTGATAGACCAAAATTAGGATAGATATTGTTGAGCAGATAAGTGTTAGTTTCTGAACCTGCGTAAACACCGATCGAACCTTGGTAAGTTTCCGAATTGTAACCTGCATTTTCGAGTGCTTCCCAAGCAGATTCGATAAATAATCGATGCTGGGGATCTAAAATTTCAGCTTCTTTCGGACTGAAGCCGAAGAACTCAGCGTCAAATCCTTCAACGTCTGATAGAACAGGATTAGCTTTGACGTAATTGGGGTTGTTCAGCAAAGTTGAGTCTACACCTGAACAGAGTAGTTCTTCATCTGAATAAAATTCAACTGACTCTACACCTTCTCGCAGATTCTGCCAGAAAATATCGATATCTTTTGCCCCTGGAAAACGACCTGCCATTCCGATAATGGCTATTTCCGACCCATTCATATCATTCTGTAAATGCACTGCGCTCATCTAATTTTAACTCCTTTGATTATTGACAATTAGCAATTTAAAATCCAAATTTCAAAATCTAAAATTTCTTCCCCCGATGCTTCTGTCTGGATTGTTGTTGTTGACCTCGTAAAGTTTGGCGATCGCTCCGTATTGAGCCTCGCTCTTGACCTTGTTCGGTCGAGGTTTTTGTAGTTTCATTTGGATTTAAGTATTTGAGCAAAGAAGAAATCGTTGGGGCTTTAAACATATCAACGATCGGTATTTTTTTACCCAATATTTCTTGCAATTTGAGTTGAGTCTTGACCATGAGTAACGAATTACCCCCCAACTCAAAGAAATTATCATTAATTCCTATTTTTTCGAGTTGAAGTACCTGTTGCCAAACCCCTGCAATGAGTTGTTCGGAATCTGTTACTGGCTCAACGTAAGCCGTACTCTGTTGGGGAAGCAGACTTTCTAGCGCAGACAAGGCGAGGCGATCGACCTTACCATTCCGTGTTAATGGTAAGTCGTCTAGTAGCACATAACCAGAAGGTACCATATATTCGGGAAGTTTTTGCTGCAAGAAATCGCGTAATTCATCAGTTAATGATTCTGACCGATCGTTCTGAAATGTTGCAGGTTTTTCCTCCAACCACTGCTTAGTCCAACTTGGATCTATTCCTCCGCCTACCATATTGTGAAGTAAAATTTGACTGGATTCGAGTGCAAATAAATCTCGCAATTGGTCAAATTCTATCGAACCTATAGGACACAAACCAATTTCATACTTGGGCGCGGTTTCCATCAGTAACTGACTGATATAACCCGCCTCCAACATACAAAAATCTCGCGTCACTTCTCCATACATCGGCGCGATCGCACTCAGTTGCCCGATCAAAAATAGGGAAAAAGCCGCTTCCTCAAAAATTAGCTGATTTTTTTGATAGATCCTGCTGTTAATCTCACTAGCAGCACTCACAAATACCAAACGGTGGTAAGTAGGATTGTAATAGTAAAATCCACTTTCTAACCCTTCCACTCGGTTGGGTTTAACATACAAATATGCCTGCACGGGGTAGAGGCCACCAGCGGAAGCATAGCGATATTTAGGTAAAGGGGAACTATCCAGCGTTATGGGTAGCAAGCAGCTTAAAAACTCACCTAACTGTTTCAAATAAATGGCTTTATCTAAAAATTGCCGATAACTCTGACGCTGCAAATAAGCCTGGTTCATAATTTCATCAAACTCAGGTTTTGGCAACTCAATACTGGGTTGAGTGGGTTGAAGCTGTCGCAATCCTAGTTGTTTGAACTTAAATTCAATGCGTTCTACCGGATCGATTAACACTCCTTCAAGTTGACCAGGCTCATAAGCTTCAGCCAGCTTATTTTCGGTATAAATTTTCTGTTTGGGAACGATGTAAGCTACCAAGCGCTGTTGGTTAGACTCGTTACCCACAACTGTAACTACAGAAGCTTTTACATTGGGATGTTGGGTTAATGCTGCTTCGATTTCTCCGGTTTCAATGCGCTGTCCTCGAATCTTAATTTGAAAGTCTACTCGTCCTAAAAACTCGATGTTGCTATCTGGTAAATAGCGACCTAAATCTCCCGTGCGGTAAATCCGTTCTCCCGTGCGCGGATGAGTGATGAAATTAGTTTTAGTCTTTTCTTCATCCTGCCAGTAACCTTTTGCTAATTGTACGCCAGCGCAGTACATTTGACCGGGAACCCACACCGGGCAATCTTCTAAAGATTCGTTCAAAATGTAATATTTTGCGTTAGCCATCGGTTGACCGTAAGGAATACTCTTCCAGTTAGGTTCGGCTTTTTCGATGAGATAACCGATGTTCCAAATTGTAGTTTCAGTCGGCCCGCCAATACTAAGGATTTGGATATTTGGCAGTAAAGATTTTAGTCGCTCTGGCAAAGAAATCGGGAGCCAATCTCCACCTAAAATTGCCAAACGCAAACTTAAAGGAATAGTTGCCGATTGCTGTTCGACATAACTAACCAACATCTCCATCATCGCCGGAACTGAATTCCATAAAGTCACTCTTTCTCGCAACATCAAATCTATCCAGTGAGAGGGATCTTTCACCGCTTCAGCATCTGGCATGACAATGCTACCGCCAGCACTTAAAAGCCCAAAAATGTCGTAAACAGATAAGTCGTGATTGAGCGCGGTTACAGCTAGGATAGAGTCTTGGTAACTGACATTAAAGCGTCTATTAGTGTGGATAACCACATTCACCACGTTGCGATGAGTAATCATCACGCCTTTGGGTTTGCCTGTGGAACCAGAGGTGTAAATTACATAAGCTAAATCGTCTGGTTTTTGAATTGGATCTAATGCTTGTTTGCTTTCTTTTGCTAAGTCTTCATTGTCTAAACAGAGTAGTTGAATTCCTTCACGCCAAGTAAGTTTTTCTTTTAACCAAGATTGAGTCAAAACAATTTCAACTTGGCTGTTTTCTAGGAGATAAAACAAGCGTTCTTCAGGCAATCCTGGGTCAATGGGAACGTAAGCAGCACCAGCAGCCAAAATACCCATGACTGCGACAATTTGTTCCCATCCTTTCTCCATTACTATTGCGACCAACCGATCGGGAAGAACTCCTAATTGGCGCAGTCGATGACCGACTTGATTAGATCGCTCGAATAATTTCTGATAGGTTAAGCTGCTAGTGGAAGTTACCACAGCAATTTTTTCCGGTCGCTGTTTAACTTGAGTTGCAAACAAACTGTGAAGTAAGGTATCTGATACTTCAGCCGCAGTATTGTTGATGGCTGCGCGTTGTTCTAATTGTGCAGATGGTATTAATTGCGGCGCTGTTTCTTGCCAAGTGTTTTCTTCATCAGCTAAGCGTTGCAGGAGACTACAAGCTGCGTCGAACATATCATCGATCATCCCTTCTGGGAATAGTTCGTCTACGACTTGCCAAGTGTAGATTAGAGAGCCATCAGACTCCATAAAATAGATATTATCTATCCAAATTTGCGGGGTTTGATAGACGTTATAAACAACTTTTCCCAGAGGAATATCTCCGATCGCATTATTACCATCCACATCTTGAGGAGTAGTCGTAAATACGATCGGCATTGCGACTCCTCCCGCCTTGCCTTGAACCTTAGCTAATTCTCGCAGGACTCGCACGCCAGTTACATAGTCGTGTTCTAAATCCTGCCAAAGTTGCGACTGAATGCGCTGCGATCGCGCTTCAAATGATTCATTTCCTGAGTTGTCTACTTCTAGAAGCGTAAATGATACCAACTCTCCCATAATATCGTTGACTTGAGGATGCAATGGTAGGCGATTGAATCGCGGCACGTTGATAGTAAATCTCTGGGTTTTACTCCAGCGTCCTATCACTTCCGCGTAGACTGCAAGCAATGTTCCAGCTAAGGTTAAACTGCCTTTAGCCGCTCTATTTGTTAGTCTTTGTACCGTTTGAGATTCTAATTTGTATTTGAGACTAACAAATCGAGGGTTTTTGAGATTGCCGGGATTTTGCGCTAGGGGTAATTCCGGTGCTGGCGGTAACGTGGGAATACGAGATAGCCAATATTTTAAAGATTTTTCATAGATAGGTGAATTTTCTAGAGCGATCGCAGCTAAAACGTAGTCTCGGAATGAAAGTTCTAGAGGAGGTAAGTGTCGATCGCTCTTGTCGTAGAGTTCTTTTAACTCTCGAAATAAAAGCTGTAAACTCCTGCCATCAAGACACCAGCCATCAATGCTGATATGAAGCCTGCTGCTATTTTCATCTAATTGAGAGGCGAGGATTTCAAATTGAGGCCACTGTTCGAGAGATAACATTTGGTGCGAGAGGCGATCGCGAATCATTTCTATTTGAAAAGCTACAGCCTCAGCGTCTTTTCCCCGCAGATCTAATACCTGAATTTCATAAGGCGGTACTTGCGGCAAAATTTGCTGCTGTCCATCCGGCAAAACGATCGCTCGCAGCATATCGTGACGGTTAATTAACTGCTGCCAAGCTAAATTTAATCGGTCTATATTTAGATCGACGATCTCGATTTCTGTATAGCTGTGGATGGACACATTCCCCATATCAAAATAATCCGTTCTGCCGATCCAGTAAGCCTGCTGCATATCGTTGAGCGGGAAAGGCTGATACCGATTTTTGAGGTCGGGTGAAATCAAAGGCAATGTTTGGTCTTGAATACTGGAATCTTCGCTAAATTTATTTAGAAATGTCAGGATTTCAGTTTTGCGATCGGTCAATTGTTCGCGCAACGCAGGTGTCAAAATTTCCGTGGGAGCATTGCAGCGCAGGCGATCGTTATCTACCCAAAGTTTGATACCGAGTTCGCTGAGGTTGAATAAAAATTCGTCAATAGATTGTTTCATAATTCGATCTCCGTTCTGTCATCTAATTCAGTATTAATAGGCGCTTGGAATTTTTGAGTAGTCAAACGAATCTTCTCGATGTACTGGGAAATGTCGGCTACAGTGGGTGCATCAAACAGGATGCTTAACGGCAAATCCATCTTGATGGCTAGGCGCATCTGAGCAATAACTTGGGTGGCTAATAAGGAATGTCCTCCTAATTCAAAAAAGTTGTCATGGATACCCACTTGCTTGACACCTAGAAACTTCTGCCAAATGTTAGCGATCGTTTCTTCGAGATCGTTGATGGGAGCAATATAAGCATTGCTTAATTCGGGTCGGGGGTGCGTTGCTTGGGATAAATTAGTATTTTCTCCGGTTTCTGAGAAATTTATTATGCTATCCGAATTATGCCCCTCAATTAAGGTCGTCAAATCGCGGGTTGATACTAAAACTTGGGGCAGTTTACTCTCTAAAATTCGCCTGAAAACGTTGATACCTTCTGACGGTAACAATCCATCTTCTAGAAAATTTCTTGGCAAACTTTTTGCAGAAAACTGGGAATTTGTAGAAGTTAATACGTTATTTTTTTCCACTTCTACTTCCCTTTTATCCTGCCATGATATCACAATTTTGCCAATATGTTTGCCGACGGTCATGTATTCAAAAGCGCGAACTATTTCCGAAATGGGAAAGACTTGATGAGGTAGGGGAGTGAAATTTTTATTGTTAAAGTGTTGCACTACTACTCGCCAAAGTTCGCTGAAATTAGGTAGTTCCGGCTCTACTTGAATCGCAAAAAATGATAACCGTTTTTCAAAAGGTTGCAGACCTAATTGGCTATTATTAAGGATATCGCGTTGACCGATTTCTAAGAACCGTCCGTAACGTCCTAAAACCGCGAGACTTTTTGGTATGAATTCGCCTCCTAATGAGTTCAAAACTACATCTACGCCTTTGCCTTCTGTGCGTTTCATCACTTCATCAGCAAAAGTCAAAGACCTGGAATCCATTACTTGTTGAATGCCGAGCGATCGCAAAAATTCTCGTTTTTCATCATTGCCCGCCGTAGCGAAGATTTCCGCACCTATCCACTGAGCAATTTGTACGGCAGCCATCCCCACACCGCCAGCGGCTGAATGAATCAAAATTCTTTCACCCTGGCGCAATTTGCCCAATTTAATTAGAGCATAATAAGCGGTTACGAAAGCAACTGGAATTGTCGCCGCTTCTTCTAAACTGAGATGTGCTGTTTTTGGCGCTACTAACTGAGCAGAAGTGGTGATAAATCGGCTAAAGCATGAAGTACCAAAAGCAATTACTTCATCTCCAAGTGCCAAGCCATCAACGCCTTTCCCCAAAGCCGTTATTTTGCCGACACATTCGAGTCCAAACTTGAAATTAAAATCAGTTGGAACGGGAACCAAACCAAGAGCAAGAAGCACTTCCTTAAAGTTAAGCCCAGTTGCGATCACCTCAATCTCTACTTCACCTACACCGGGCTTTTGACGCGGAATAGGACGAAATATTAGAGTGTCTAATAAGCCAGGAGAAGAGATAGTTAAATAGACGTTTTGGCTTTCCGAACTGGTGGCAGTTTGGTTTGGTTTATCGTTCTTTATCGTATCATTAAATGTTTTCATTTAAACACCTCAAAGTATATTCTTCAATTTCCATCAATCTCGTACCCATTTCATCCAAAATCGTGATATTAAATTTCATCGTTTCTTTTTGAGATTGCTTATTTTCTATCAACCTGATGTAACTATATATCCGACCAGATAAATCTCCTTGAATCCGTAATGCTTTATAAGAAAAAGGTAAGTAAGTCGCCCCTTCATCTTTTAATTGCATCATCAGGAAACCCGTAGCATAGTCTAATAAAGCTGGATGCAATTTATATGACTTTAAATCGCTAGTAAATACTGAGGGTAATTCAAGAAGTGCTAATCCTTGATTGCTGCCCAGTTTTATCCATTTACAGTTGTGCCACCTCGCTCCAAACTCAATCGCTCCTTTTACTGTTTCACTCCCTTGTTGGGGAATAATTATTTCTCGATCGCTAAACTCTCGTTCTATTTCTTGAATGTCAAATTTTTCAGATATTTTTAACTCCCTGTAGGCTATTTCCCCAATAGTATGTTTCTGCCATTCATCTGACTTAGAGTTAGATTTGCTCATCACCACAAACTCGAAGCCATCTTCTTTTTTGGTAAGAATTGTTTGAACTTCTTTTTCCTCATCCCCTTCTACAATTAAAGGAGACAGAAAATAGACTTGTCGCAATTCAACAATTCTATTATTAGCGTGAATTTCCGCAGCCGCGATCGCCATTTCCAAGTAGGCTGTACCTGGAAGTATGGCTTTTCCTTTAAATCGGTGTTCGTTTAAAACCCAGCGATCGCGAACGTTAAACTTGGAAATATATATTTCTTTTCCCGAACTGTCAACTAAACAGTTTTCAAACAAAGGATGTTCTACCGATCTTAATTTTTGTTGAGCAATATCGGGAGTTCGATGCAACTGCTTCACTGTTGACGCTGCCATTCCCACTTCTTGCCAAGCATCCCAGTTAATACAAGTGGTGAACGTGCCATTTGTGGAGTTTTTATAGTGAGAAAAAGCATCCAGAAAAGCATTTGCTCCAGCATAATCCACCTGTCCAACTCCGCCTATCACCGAAGCAAGAGAAGAGAACAAGACAAAGAAATCTAACTCGACATCTTTGAGGAGAATATCGAGCACCAAAGTACCTTTTACTTTAGGAGCTAAAATACGTTCAGCTTCCTCCCGCGTTTTGCGTTGAATTATACCGCCTCCAGGGACTCCCGCAGCGTGAATAACGCCATCGATGTGACCAAATTGTTTCTGAGCAAGATCGATCGCAACCTGCATTTGTTCTAAATTAGTAACATCAGCAGTAGCTACCAAAATCTCTGCGCCAGACTCTTCAAATTCGAGTAGTTTGCGAATCTTGCGGCTAATGTTATCTTGCCGATCGTGAGTAGCTAACCATTGCGATCGCTCATTTCGATCTGGAAACGCAGAACGTCCTACTAAAACAAGTTTTGCTTTGACAGTTTTCGCCAAATTCTCTGCTAAAACAAGACCAATCCCCCCCAGTCCACCTGTAATTAAATAAACTCCTCCTTCCCTCAAAACTGGTGTTTCTTCTCGTGCTTCATTTAGTTTAACTGGTTCAAAAGTTTGTAACCAGCGATTATTACCACGATAAGCAACGATCGAATCAGAAGAGTCAACAATTATTTCTGTAAATAATTGTTCTAGGAGTTTTTCTTGCCAATTTCCCGAAGATGGAAGAACAACATCAATGCTGCGACAATTGATATTTGGATATTCTTGCGCGATCGCTTTCACAGTTCCCAGCAAAGTTGCTTTTTCTGGACAGAGTAATTCATCTCCAGTTACTTCCTGTAGGTTATTAGAAACAACCACAATTTGCAACTCATCACTTAAATTTTCTTCCCCCAATGCTTGCGCTAGAAATAGTAGACTATAAAATCCTGTTTCTTGAGCTTTATCGATCAGTTCCCAGTCTAATTTACTATCTTTTGTAACAGTCCACAAATGTGCGATCGTTTTGGGAATCTTCTCTCGCTCAAAAAGTGCTTTAACTAAAGCTTTGTAATCATTTGGTTGTTGAGGATTGACAGTATAAATATCTTTCCCCAATTTGGTAAATTCTGACCCGATTTTGACGGTAATTACTTCTTGATTTTGCCGCTCTAATCGTTTCAATAATTCGACACCCAAACCGCATTCATCGATAAATACCAGATAGGATGACTGAACTTGCATGGTATTCGATTTAGGCGTTGAGAGCAGAGAACGTTTCCACGATGGAATATAAAACCAATCTGCAATATCGCGTTTTCGCTCCAACGTTACTTGGCGATTACTAGCTGATTCTGCTGGTGGATCTATCCAATAACGTTGACGATCAAAAGGATACGTTGGTAGGGGGATGCGATCGCGTTTTTCACTTGCATAAAATCCCGACCAATCTACCCGCACTCCTGCTAGCCAAAGTTTACCCAGAGTATTCAGTAAAAATCCTGAATCTGACTCTTTATCCTTGGGATGAGGAAGCGAAGAAAGTACGATTCGTCCAGATGCTTGCTGTTTAGTCAGCGTAGTTAATGTCCGTCCTGGCCCAACTTCGAGGAAAATGAGTTGAGAATCTTTAATTAACTCGGCAATTCCTTCAGAAAATCGCACGGTTTCCCGCAAATGTCGCGCCCAATAATTCGGATCGATAGCTTCAGCAGCGGTAATCCAAGTACCAGTAAGGTTGGAGATAAAGGGAATTTGAGGAGGAGTGAATTTTACTTTTTTAAGTGCTAGCACAAACGGTTCGATCATCGAATCCATCATTGCGGAATGAAACGCATGAGAGGTATGCAATTGGCGATATTCTATACCCTTTTCTGCTAGTTGACGTTCGAGGTTTTCTACCGCTTCTATCGTTCCTGAAACCACGCTCAAAGATGGACTATTACTGGCGGCTAGAAAGAGGTTTTCATTCAAAAATAATTTAACTTTTTCCGCAGATAAGCTTACAGAAATCATCGTCCCATAAGGTAATTGCTGCATCATTTTTCCGCGAGTAGCTACCAGGGACAAAGCATCTTCGAGAGAGAACACGCCACCGATACAAGCTGCTACATATTCGCCAATACTGTGACCGATGATCGATTGGGGTTGTATTCCCCAGGATATCAATAATTTGGCGAGCGCGTATTCAATAACAAATAGTGCAGGTTGAGTAATAGCAGTTTGCTGTAATTGTTGCGTTGCTTTTTCGGTTTCTTCCTTACTTGGGTAAATCAACTGGCGCAAATCTAACCCTAAATGGGGTTGAAGTAATTTAAAACAGCGATCGCACTCTTCTCGAAATATTAATTCGCTCTGATAAAGTTCCCGCGCCATATTGACATATTGCGAGCCTTGTCCTGTAAACATGAAAACGACGGCGCGATCGCTTGATTCGATAAAATTAGTAAATACTCGCTGGGGATTGTTCGATCTGAGAGTTTTTACTGCATCTTCAAGGTTATCTGCTACGATCGTCCGGCGATAATTGAATCCTCGACGACCAACTTGCAGAGTGTAAGCTACATCGGCAATATTGGCATCATAATACTGCTCTAAATAGTTAACTAAATTAGTGGTAGCTGTGTCTAATCCCGAATTAGTTTTAGCTGAAAGTATTAATAATTGTTTGGCGCGATCAGGACTAGACACTTCTGGTGCAGGAGCTTCTTCAAGAATTAGATGAGCATTAGTACCGCCGATCCCAAAAGAACTCACTCCAGCACGGCGAGGATTACCGTTAGCTTTCCATTCCGAAAGTTTACTGTTGACATAAAACGGACTATTCTCAAAGTCTATCTGCGGATTTGGTGCCTCGAAGTTGATACTGGGAGGCAGTAATTTGTGGTGGAGTGATAGAACTGTTTTGATTAAACCTACAATTCCAGCCGCCGCATCTAAATGCCCGACATTTGTTTTGACCGAGCCAATTGCACAGTAACCTTTCTTATCAGTATTGACTCGAAAAGCTTGTGTCAGCGCCGCGATTTCGATCGGATCGCCTAAAGGAGTTCCGGTTCCGTGAGCTTCTATATAACTGATTGTTTCTGGCTCAACTTCCGCCATAATTTGAGCCGATCGAATTACCCTCGATTGACCCTCTTCACTGGGAGCAGTATAGCCAACTTTTAATCCACCATCATTATTAATAGCCGATCCTTTAATAACAGCATAAATGCAATCTCGCTCTGCGATCGCATCATCCAACCGCTTGAGAACAACAACACCAATTCCATTACCGCCAATTGTGCCGTTTGCTTTGGCATCAAAAGCTCTGCACTTTCCATCAGGAGAAATAATTCCTTCGGGCGATAGTGTTAGTTCGTTTTGAGGAACTTTGACAGCAACACCAGCCGCCAAAGCCATATCGCATTCGCCACTTAATAAGCTTTGACAAGCTAAATGAACTGCCACTAATGAACTAGAACAAGCTGTTCCTACACTAACACTCGGCCCTTTCAGATTCAATTTGTAGGAGACGCGAGTGGGAACGTAATCCTTATCGACTCCAACCAGAGTTTGCAAGAAACTCATTGAATCCATCAATTCTCGGTTGGGATGAAGGTTATAAAGCAAGTAAGTGCTAATTCCCGTTCCCGCATAAACTCCGATCGGTCTTTGTTCGATTTCAGAGTCATAACCAGCATTTTCCAGCGCTTCCCAAGCACACTCTAAAAACATTTTGTGTTGGGGGTCCATCGTTTCTGCTTCTCTAGGATTAAAGCCAAAGAAAGAAGCATCGAATAGTTCTATATTATCGAGAATAGAGCCTACTTTTTTTGTGCGATCGCCTAATTTACTTGGTCTTGAATTTGGAAAGGTTGAAGTTAAATTTACCCCCTCTTTCAACTTCTCCCAAAAGTCATCAAGACTTTTACTACCGGGAAATCTTCCAGACATACCTACGATTGCAATTTCTAATCCATTTTTTTCGTAACTCATCGGCTTCTATTTCCTCCTAACATCTGCGTTCATCTGTCGTAAAAATTTAAACTAAGCACTTAGGTAATATCCCTAACCATAAATAAAGGCAATGCTTATTATTCCACTCGTAAAGTGGAGTAAATAACTTTCAAAGATTCATAAGTCTGGATTTTTGAAATCTTTGCTGGAGCCGATTTTTCCCTTGTTGGATTTTCTCTTCAGCTTCAGCTTTTGACTCGTGCAATAAGGAGACTGATTTTGGGTCTAAGCGCTTTGCTAAAGCACTAATTGTTGAGTGTTTAAACAAATCAGTTAATGCAATAGATTGTAACATATCTGGCAATAAATCTAGCAACCTCCTGTAAATTTTTGTTAGCAGTAATGAATTTCCTCCTAAATCAAAGAAATTATCGTTTATGCCTACCTCTTCTAGTCCCAAAATCTCTTTGACAGCGGTAGCAATTGTTTGTTCAACTTCGCTTTTTGGGGGAACGTAAGCAACTTCTACTTTTTGGAAAATACTCTCTTGAATAAGAATAGTACGGCGGTCTACTTTCCCATTAGCAGAAAGCGGTAAAACATCAATGAATGTAAAGGCTGATGGCATCATGTAATCGGGTAACTTCTTTTTAAGAAATTCGCTAATTTCTTCAATAGTAGGGTTTGGCTTTCTGTCGGAAACCAGGTATGCTACCAACTGCTCTTTATGCTGTTCCCCAATTGCTGCAACTACCGCAGCTTTCACATTAGGATGCTGTGTCAAAGCAGCCTCAATTTCTCCCACTTCAATGCGGTGTCCGCGAATCTTGATCTGGAAATCAACTCGTCCTAAAAATTCAATGTTGCCATCACGATGATAACACCCTAAATCTCCTGTCCGATACAGACGTTCTCCCGTGCGCGGATGATTAATAAAACTGTCGCCAGTCTTTTCTTCATTGCGCCAATAGCCTTTTGCCAACTGCACTCCAGCACAGTACATTTGTCCCGAAACCCACACCGGACAGTCTTCTAAAGCGTCGTTCAAAATATAATATTTCGAGTTCGCCATCGGTTGACCGTAGGGAATGCTCTTGCAACTTGGATCGACTTTTTCAATGAGATAGCCAATATTCCAAATAGTCGTTTCAGTCGGGCCGCCAATGCTGAGAATTTGGGTATTTGGTACTAGGGATTTTATGCGATCGGGCAAAGAAATCGGCAGCCAATCTCCTCCTAAAATTGCCAGACGCAAACTTTTTAGTAGCGCTCCAGATTCCCCCTCCATGTAATCTACCAACATCTCCATCATTGCCGGAACTGAGTTCCATAATGTCACTCCTTCTCTTACCATTAAATCTACCCAATGACGGGGATCTTTCACATCAACAGCATCCGGCAAAACGATCGCGCCGCCAGCACTCAAAATACCGAAGATATCGTAAACTGACAAATCGTGATTGAGAGCGGTCAAAGCTAAAATTCGGTCTTGCGAAGTAACATTAAAACGCTGATTCGTATGAACAACAACATTCGCCACATTGCGATGAGTAATCATCACCCCTTTCGGCAATCCCGTAGACCCAGAAGTATAGATAACATAAGCTAAATCGTCGGCTGTTTGAACTGGATTTAATGCTTGCTTGCTTTCTCGGGCTAAGTCTTCACTATCTACGCATATTAGTTGAATTCCCGATCGCCAAGTAAGCTTTTCTTTCAACCGAGATTGAGTTAGAACGATCTGAACTTCACTATTCTCTAACAGATAAGATAAGCGTTCTTCAGGTAATCCGGGATCGATGGGAACGTAAGCAGCACCGGAAGCCAAAATACCCATAACTGCGACAATTTGTTCCCATCCTTTCTCCATTACTATAGCGACTAGCTGATTGGGAATAACCCCTAATTGGCGCAGTCGATGACCGACTTGATTCGATCGCTCGAATAATTCCTGATAAGTTAATGTTCGTTCGGATGAAATGACCGCCTTTTCACCTCCTCTCTCCCTGACTTGCGCGGCAAACAAACTATGCAGTAAATCGTCGGGAATCGGCGCGTCTGTAGAATTAATAGCATTTCTTTGCGCTAATTGCGCCGAAGGTAAAAGTTGCCGATTCGTTTGCACCCAGGCAGATTCAGAAGTAGCAAGTTGCTTGAGAAAACTGCAATATGATTCAAACATATCTGCGATCGCACCAGACGGGAAAAGTTCTTCAACGACATCCCAATTAAATGTCAACCTTTCTTTTTCTTCCCAAACTTGAATATCCATCCAAGCTTGGGATGCTTGACTAATTCCATATACCAATTCCCCAAAATGACTGAACGTTAAAGTTTCTTGTCCCAGGGAACGGAAGCCGAGAGTGCTGGTAAAAACAATCGGCATTGCGCTAGGAGTTGTTCCTCTCTGACGAGCCAATTCCCGCGTCACGCTGACTCCACTAAAATAGCGATGTTCTAAATCTTGCCAAAGTTGTTTCTGAAGGCGAAGGGCTCGATCGATAAACGATTCGCGAGCGGAATTATCTACTGCTAAAAGGGTGACGGACGTAAAGTCTCCTAAGATGTCATGAACTTGAGGATGTAGCGGTAAACGATTAAATAAAGCCAGATTAATTGTAAATTTTTGGCTTTTACTCCAAAGCGCGATAATTTCAGCAAAAGCGGCCAGTAATAGCCCAGAAGGAGTCACACCCGCTTGCGCCGATCGCAACTTTAACTGTTGCCAATCAGTTCGTTCCAGTCCGCTTTCGTAGCGCCTGTTGCGATGCTCTTTGAGTTCTTTAGGATTTTTGGCGAGAGGTAAATCCGGTGCTAGAGATAGACTATCCAGACGACTCAACCAATATTCGTGCGATCGCTTATATAATTCCGTATCTTGCAACGCTTGTTCTGCCAAAACATAATCTCGAAATGTTATTTCTAACGGTGGCAATATCGCATCAGGATTTTGATACAGGTGAAACCACTCATCAAATAAACGAAACAAACTCCAAGCATCAAATACTTGCAAATCGTAGCTGATATGCAGCCGAACTACATCCCCATCTAACCGCGTTGCTCTAAACTCAAACAAAGGCCATTGGTCAGCAGGTAAAACTTGATGGGATAGGCGATCGCGAATTGCTTCAATCTGAGAGGTTACAACTTCTTTCTCCTGTCCCCTAAGATCCAAAACCTCCATTTGATATACAGGAACTTGTTTGAGAACTTGTTGCTGACCATCTGGCAATACTATTGCCCTCAGCATATCGTGGCGATCGATTAATTTGGGCAACGCCTCGTTCAATTTTTCCACGTCTAAGGCGTGACATTCAATCTCGTAGTAACCGTGATTGGCGACAGTTCCTAAGTCTAATACCCCACTACGCCCTACCCAAAATGCGTGCTGCATATCAGTCAAAGGAAAAGGTTCATAGCGCAAGTCTGGTGCTGGCTTAATTACTGGTAAAGAAGTAGAACTAGCACTCATGCTGTTCTGGCGCAATAACAGGATCAGTTCTGCTTTATGTTCAATTAATGAGTTACGCAATTCGGGAGTAATTGCTCCTTTCGGCGCATCAATTTCTAGCGAACTTCCATTGGTAGAAAGTTTTACGCCTTGGTTAGATAAAGTGTTTAAAAGTAAATGTAGATTCATATTTTTAGCTTGAAGTTAGTATTGCACCAATTGACAATTATTTTTTTCTTAGGTGTTCAAATCAAATACTTAATACTTCCCTTTCTTCCTCTGCTTTAAATTCTGTAACAAAAACCGATTCTGATGCGGTTAAGTTTGCCAAAGCTAATTGATTAAGCACCAGTTCTGCTAATTGAGTTATGTTGTTGTCGCCAAAGAATCTTTCTATTGGCACTCGCACTTGTAGATCCGTCTCGATTCGACTCCTGAGTTCAAAAGCCATTAAGGAATCAAGCAGTAAAGCCAGAGAATGCTGCGGAGTTAGACGATCGAAAGGCAATTGTAAAGAGTTGGTTAGCCATTCTATTAGATAAGTTTCCAATATTTGCTGCTGTTCTCTCGGTGCAGCGGCGAATAGTTTTTCCTTGGATAGAACAGCTTTTTGGACATCAAAAAGATTGACTGCGCTCTTTTCTTCTTCTCGATTAACATTAATTGGGGGAGCAGGAGCAGTTCCTAGCGCTACATCACCCCAGCGCATTACCGTTGCAGCCGCAGTTGCAGCCGCGCCGTTGGTGTAAACAAGAACTAAATCATTTTCGCGAATTTTACCTGCAAGAGCGGCATGGTATAAATTAGCGATCGCAAATACAGAACCGATATTCGCATACCAAGGATAAAGATCGATCGTCCGCTCCAAATCTATACCCAAAGCCCTAGCACACAGCCTCGCATACCACGCTGTCGGAGTATTGAAGGCAAAAAAGTCAATTTCTTCGAGACTCACGCCAGCCGCCGCTACAGCCCCCTCACAGCAAGTACGAACAAACTCCACACTTGTTTCGGCAAAACTGCTGGCATTCTCACCCGTCCGAGTACGCATTCCAGGCTTACCTTGCGCGTCTGTTATCAGTTCGTGTAAATACGCACCACAAGTAGCAGCAGTGTTAATTATTTTAGTGCCCAAAACTCCTTGATTAGAGTTGAGCGAATCCACCACAAAAGCTCCAGCACCGTCTCCCATAGACCGCGATAAAGTATCTTCATCATCTATAGAGTTAGATTCGATATGGGAAACAACTACTAAAACATTACGATACTCTCCCATCTGCACCAAAGCACGCGCATTTTGCAGCGCAATTAATGCACTCGAACAAGTTGATTCCAGATTCCAAGCCGGACATTTCAATTGCAATTCACCTGCGAGATAAGAGGCATTGCCAGGAACCAATTGTTCGGGAAAAATAGAAGCAACGATCGCCAATTCCACTTCATCAGTAGAAAGTTTTGCTGCATCCAGCGCCTCCCTAGCGGCGCGACATTCCAGCATCAGCGACGACTCGCCTGTACCCAGCACCCGTCGCTCCACATTACCCCGAAAAGGGTCTGATAAATATGGTGCTACCTCTTGCGACCAGATAGCAAGTCCATCATCGTTAGAGGTGAATTCATTAGACTGAAATAACCTCGTTCTTCTGGGCGAAGTTACAGCAAACAAATGAGGAAACTTTTCCAACCAATAATCATTTGTCCGAATTAGGCTGGGAAAACTGAGTGCAAGCGATCGAATACCGACTGAAGGATTGATCATAACCATTAAAACTAGGAGTGATTCTTAGGTACGTAGTTGCGCTAAAGCGCTAAAGGTCGTTAAATATCCCTGTTATCTCTTAGTCCGCGCAGGCGGACTTCGTTTGTGTAGTAGCGGTTTCAACCGCCAAAGGAGCCTTTAAAACTAAATTTGTTAACATCGTATTCATCTTATTAACAGACTCCACATACTCATTTTCGGGAATAGATTCGGCGACAATTCCTGCGCCAGCATTTAAGTAAACCCAATCACCATATTGGTAAGCCGAGCGAATTGCGATAGCGATATCTGCCATGCCATTGCTATTAACCCAACCGATCCCCCCAGCATAAATTCCTCTCGGTTCTTTTTCCAGTCGCTCAATCCATTGGAGAGCTTTGTGTTTGTCAATACCGGATACGGTGACACCCGGAAATAACACTTTCAAAGCATCCCATAAAGTTTTTTCTCCTTTTAGCTGACCGCCAATTCGCGATGATAGATGCTGCACGCACCTGTATTGCTTCACCTGCATGAAGTCAAAAATCCGAATAGTTTCTGGCAGACAAACGTCAGCCATCTCGCTTTGCGCCAGCCAGATCGAAAGCGCGTGTTCCTTTACCTCTTTAGCATCGGTAAATAACTCACTTTCCAATTGTAAATCTTCTGCCAAATTTTCCGATCTCGGTCTAGTTCCCGCCAATGGATTAGTAACTACAAAGCCATCAGCACTAACTTCCATTAAAATTTCTGGACTGAAGCCTACCGCACTTACTTCGCCAGCGTGCAAACAATACGATCGCGCTGAATTGTTGTTTTTGGCTCCTAAAGCATAAGTTCCCAGCAAATCCATCTCCGCTTTCACTTTCACGGAACGGGAAATAATCGCTTTATGTAAATCGCCGCTTTGGATGGCTTGAATCAGCTCGCCTACCTGGTTTTGATACTGTTCTCGATCGGCGAAATCTACAACTGGCGGTGTCGCTACATAGTCTCTCAATTCGCTATTTATTGATAACGCTTCCAGAACTTTTGTTGGCGACTTTATGCTTCTGATATGAACTCCTCTAGGAGCGATAAAAAGTTCGATTTCTGGAACTAAAAAATAGAGCAGCGGTTGTTCAATTGCCTTGGAGTAGGAGTAGTAGAAGCGAGCCACATCAAAGCCGATGTAACCATAAGCAGTCCAATTCTCGATCGGCAAAGATGCTAAGGCTGATTCTACTTGCTTTAGCGGATCGACAATCGGTTCTGACTTAATCTCACCCTGAAAAGCGAGCGAAACATCGTGAGAACTTACCGATATTTCCGCTAAAACATTCCCAGCAATACGTACTTCGTTTTCACTTTTGTACATTACGTATTTGGCAAAAATCCCAGCATCTAATAGATTCTGCAACACAACCAGAGCATCTCTCTGACCTGGTATGAATAGTTCGTGATAAGTTAATAAGTTGCTCGCTACCTGATACATGGGGTAAAATTTTTGGTGAAGAGAGTTAAACATTAATGCGTTTTCAGCAATGATTTGCGATGAATTTTTCCGGTGGGCGTGCGCGGTAATGTTTCCAAAAAGTGGATTATTTTAGGAGCCTTAAAATGGGGTAATCGAGCCCTAGCTAATTGTCGAATCTTCTCTTCTAAATCGGGAGATTTCTCAAAGCCGGGTTTAAGGCTGACGTAAGCGATAATCTCAGTTAATTGTTCGCCGCGATCGCATTCTGGAACTACCGCCGCATCAAGAACTCCTTCGTGCTGGAGTAAGACATCTTCCACTTCAAACGGCGATACCCACATCCCATTTACTTTGAAGAAATCATCCTTACGTCCCATAAACCAGAAATAACCATCCGCATCGCGCAGATATTTATCCCCCGTTCGCATCGCGTTCCCGTAAAGAGCTTGTCGCGTTTCCCGCAGGCGATTCCAATACCCCAGCATGAGGCTTTGGTTGAGTCGATGTGGGGTATTATCCCCAGCACCTCTCAGTTAGAACTGGACGTGCCCGTTTCCGTGCATCCAGCT
>NZ_JAUBPE010000062.1:0-49490 GCF_036700565.1 Microcoleus pseudofavosus SVA1_A4 | reverse complement strand
ATGAGTTTCAGCTTCTAGTCTTATGCACGAGTCTATCTTTGATTAGATAAACTTATCACCATAAGTTCTGAAGAGCCTAATTTTATCGAGTTATATCTATTGATATTAAATCGCTGCCAAGATTTCAGGAAGCGATGAAGCAACCCTAGTCTTCTTCTGCGAGCAGAGAAACGCCAACGTCTAGCTCTGCGATTAATTTTAGCAGCAACTGTCTTGTTTATACTATTAACCAGCCACAAACTGAGGTAAATCGCCAGGGCTGTCAGCAGAAGGGCGATCGCACTTCTGAGTATTGTCCAGCCATCACCTAAAAACACCTGAAGCGGTACTAGGAAAAAGGATTCGACTGGTAAATCGAGGGTAATTACATTTAGCTGAAAGCTGGAAAAATAAGACCAGCGATAAATCCAGCCGGTGAAAAACAAAGCGGCACCGAGCAAGCCAACAACACTGGCAAAGTTGCCTAAAATATTCGATTCGGGAGTAGGTTGGGGAGAAGCAGTCACGGAATTACCTTCAAGGGATGTGGAGTACAATTTTAGGACATTAGCACGGGTAACGCTTATCCTTGAAGGGGGTTTAGGGGACGATGAAACGCAGAACACTTTCATTTCTATTTGTAGCACTTTTTACGGTAACAGCGGGTATGGCTGCACAAGTTAATGCGGCCAGTCAGGAAGTCCAGAAACAGAATTTGCGATCGGTACAAGCACAGGCTAACGCTAGTCAGCCGATACCCGTAGCGTTGCCGACGCAAGCGGAAATTGTGATGAAAGGGGGCGGAAAAAGAGACGGTCGAGTTGTGCAGATTGACGAGAAAGTGCAACAATTATGGATACAGCTAGGACAAGAAAAGCTATCGATCCCCTTGGGTCAAATTGATAAAATCGTGTTTTCCAAAACTGCGGTGGTTTATCGTAGTAATGGGGAGCGATTTATTCGGGGCGAACTCCCGCCAGCTACTAGCACTCAAACCAAATGGAATGGCATTCCCATAAGTGCTTTTGAGCTGAAAGATGCTGTTAAAGGTCAAGCTGTGGTGAAATTGGGGCCGCCTGTCGTGAATCGGGCGTAATTGCGGGGGATTTTGGGAGTATCGAAAGATCGGCAATTTTTCGTGGATGAAATGCAGTTTGATGTGCAGAAAAAGACGATGACAATTGCAGCGACTCCGTATTGAGTCCGTCGGGGGTCAGAAACCGGGTTTTTTACGAAAATATTTCGTGCAGCCCCCAGATTCGGTAAAAAACCCGGTTTATTTGGTCGGAGTGTGTCCAGGACTGTCTATTTCAATGAAGATCCTAGTGCTAAAATTTATAAAAGTTCGTTAAGAGGGACATATAACTATGCAAATCAAAGGCATAAAACGGGGTAATATTATCGAAATTTCAGAAAACCTGAACATTCCTGATGGTTCAGAAGTTCTGATTGAGGTGTCGGAGGCTCCGCAAATCAACAATGAGGAAAGGCTGAAACGTCTACATCAAGTATTTGGAGTTTGGAAATACGAGACTGAACTGGGGGAAATTTTTGCCGAAATTGACAGAGAGCGGCATAGTTATTTTGGCAGGAGTATAGACTTTTTTAACGATTAAGAGGAAATAAATTGTGTATTTGTTGGATACTAATATTTGTGTAGCACTGATGCAAGGCAATCCCGCTGCTGTTGCTGAATTTGATGCTAAATCTCTGGAGTGTTACCTACCGACAATCGTATTGCCTGAACTCTATAAGGGAGTTTACTGTTCGCGACAAGTTGAAAGAAATTTGAGCGAGGTAAATCTATTTGTTAGGGAAATGGAAATTTTCCCATTTGACGGAGATGCGGCGGCAGAGTTTGGGATAATTCAATGTGAGTTAAGACGCATGGGTAGACCAACTGGGGAATTAGATGCTTTAATTGCGGCGGTTGCTAGAGTGCGTGGAGATATTTTGGTAACTCACAATACTCGTGATTTTATCAATATTCCAGGGTTGCAATTAGAGGATTGGTTAATTTGATGAGGAGAAGTAGGTAAGGTTATGAAACCAATTATTATCAGTGTTTTGGCTTTGGGTGTGTTTGACTCCTCTGACTGTGCCGCTGATGGTTCAACCGAGTTGGGGGCAAAGTCAAAATTTACGGGTTGAAGAAATAGAGAGACTTATACAGCAAGCAAGGCGACAGCAACACCGAGGACAACACCGACAAGCGATAGAGATATTTCAACAGGCTTTTACTATTGCAAGAGAACTTAGAAATGGAACTAAGGCAATAATTATACTTTTTGAAATTGGTAGTAGTTATCTTGACCTTGATCAGTCTCAGCAAGCTTTGGATTGCTATAACCAGGCTCTTTCGATAGCACAACAAATCAAAGATCGCTCTAAGGAAGCTATCGCTTTGAACAATATTGGTTTTGCATACAACAACATTTCCCAACTACAAGAAGCATTGGAATACTATAACCAATCTTTACCAATTAGGCGGGAAGTAAAAGATCGCGCGGGGGAAGCTGCTACTTTGAATAATATTGGTTTTGCCTACAACATTTCCCAGCCACAAGAAGCATTGAAATACTTTAACCAAGCTTTACCAATTATCCGAGAAGTGGGTTATCGCGCGGGGGAAGCTGCTACTTTGAATAATATTGGTTTTGCCTACAACATTTCCCAACCCCAAGAAGCATTAAAATACTATAACCAAGCTTTACTAATTAGGCGGGAAGTAAAAGATCGCGCGGGGGAAGCTGGTACTTTGAGTAATATTGGTGGAGTGTACCGAGATACCAAGCAACCGACTCAAGCTATCGAAAATTTGCAGCAATCAGTCATAATTACCTTAGAAATTCGAGCAGGTTTACAGCAAGAAAATCGACAAAAGTTTTTACAAGCTAACGATGGAACAGCAAAAGCCCTCATCGACATCCTCATCGACCAAAACCAAGCCGATCGCGCTTTTCAATGGGTCAACATCGCCACCACAGCCGATCTCGCCGATTACACCCGCTTAATTAACGCCAAAGTTGCCAACCCCCAAGCACAAAAAGCCATTGACGAGTGGAATCAAAAAAATCAACAACTCCAATTCCTCCGCCGCCAACTCGAAGACAACTTCTCAGAAAATCTAGCCCGACAAATGCGGGAATTAGAAGCAGAAGTCAACAGCGAAGCAGAAGAAATCTCCCGCCAATTCCCCGAAGTCGCCGAACTCTTTGATACTACACCCAAAGACATCGCCCAACTGAAAGCAAGTATCGCACCAGATACCGTTGTCATTCAACCCGTCTTGCTGACAAATGTCAAAAATGTCCCCAATACCGTCGCCCTGTTTGTCTTGACAAAAGACAGTTTAAGTGTTAAAAAAATCCCGCTCGCCCCTGCAGAATTCGACAAACTCCTCACTCAATACCGCGAACAACTGCAAAATACTGGCGACACTAACTTCACCGTAACTGGCAGCAAACTCTACGACATCCTGATTCGTCCGATCGAAGACCAAATTAAAGCTACTTCCGCCAAACAATTGAGCATCATCGCCACAGGAAAACTGCGCTACATCCCCTTTGAAACCCTGTATGATGAACAAACTGATGAATTCCTCATCCAGAAATATCCCGTCAACTATCTCACCCGCATTTCCACAAGGACAATTCCCGATTCGACGTTACAAGGCGGAGTCTTAGCATTAGGAAATCCCATCCCTCGTCTGCCCCAAAATCTACCCGGTACAGAAGAAGAAGTTAGAAATATCGCTCAATTATTGCCGGGAAGTTCCGCCTATATCGGCAATGCCGCCACCCTCGACCAATTCAAACTTCAAGCATCCCGTTTTCCCTTTTTGCACCTAGCAACTCACGGCTGTTTCCAACAGGGAGGCTGTCAAAAATTGGGCATGGAGGAAAATACACTGCTATTTGCTGACCGTCAATTCAAAATTCGCGATGCCGCGTTATTAGGGTTGCAAAACACCAGACTCCTCACCTTAAGCGCGTGTCAAACTGCTATGCAAGCGAATTCCAACGGTGAAGAAATATCGGGAGTTGCCTATGTATTTGAGCGTGCGGGCGCACAAGCGGTGATGGCGAGTTTGTGGAGTGTTGATGATTCAGCTACTAAAGATTTGATGGTTGAATTTTATCAAAATATTAATAAAGGGATGAGTAAAAATGAAGCTTTGCGGCAAGCTTAAGTTGAGTCAGATTGGTCGGCATCCGTTTTATTGGTCGCCGTTTATTTTAATTGGCGATGCGCGGTAGTTAATACCGAAGAGTAAACCGTGTATTTGACGTATTTAGTTCCAGAGATATTACCCACAGTCAGGACACGGCATTGCCGTGTCCCTACAATTAATCGGGCAATTTCATCATCCAATCCGGTTGATTTTGCCCGTTACCCACAGTCAGGAGACGGCAGTGCCGTGTCCCTACAATTAATCGGGCTATTGTTATATCAAAGCCGGGGCGATAGATTATTTTGAGGTAGGGACACGGCATTGCCGTGTCCTCAATTGCCGTGTCCTCAATTCCTCTAAACTCTCCCCCACAAAGCCAAGCCGCCGCCTCTTCCCCTAGCGGCAATTATCCCATCTTCTACCAGAAAATATGCGAAAAATGCCTGCTTCCCCACACTCAAACTAAAAAATTCCGCCTCCCGCGCTTCTCCACCGCGAATGTATCCTTTATATACATTTGCTCCTAACAACTTCACCGTAATTCTGGTAAAATCAAAAGCTAAAATATTTTTATTAACCAAAAACTTAGTCGGCCCGGAAAGAGTTAGTTCGATCGCCCCAACTTGCACCGAATTCTCCACCCTGCCGATTTCGCTATTCTCTTCCCCTTCAGCAACAGGTTCGGCCGCATAAGCAATTTGAATTTTCGCAATCCACTGAGGGATGTAACGTCCCGCACCCAACACAATCCCCGCTTTTTGCCGAGTCTTTTTTGTGCCGGTGATAAAGCACAAACGCCAATTGCCGGTTAATTGCTCGAAAGAATAGCGAATTTTATTTTGTTTTGCGTTTTTCTCGGCTTCTAGGAGGGCTGCAACTACGGCGGCAGGAGATGGTTTAGTATTCGATTTAGCGGCTTGTTCTAGAACAGATATGTTTTCCATTTAACTAACAATAACATACGAATAGGTGTTGCAGACTCGCTTTTTACTGGATTTTTTTGATGAAATGAACCGCAGAGGGCGTAGAGGGCGCAGAGGGAGATGGAAAGAGAGGGGTTCGATCGTAATATTAGGTAGGGACACAACATTGTTGTGTCCTGTATTTGAAAGTTGTGTCCTATGTTTGCAAGGTACGATCGCACATTAGCACCCCGGATTTCCCATCAGCGGATTTTCAAGCGATTTTCCAATTCGGTTTCAAAACTTTGATACAATCCGTCAAATACGACCGATATCTGTCAGCATAGACATAGATAGTTCGATCGCAAAGAGGCCACCGTGCAACCCGTAGACTTTACAACTTTAACCGCAGCTTGCAGCGAACTGCGAGCCCAATGGCTGCCAGCGCGCTTAGAACAAGTCTACCAGCGCGATCGATTTACCGTGTCCCTGGCCCTCCGTACCATGAAAGGGCGCGGCTGGATTGACCTTTCCTGGCATCCTGTGGCCGCCCGCATCTGCGTCGGCGACCCCCCGCCCCGCATTCCCGATACCTTCACCTTCAGCGAACAACTGCGCCACCAACTCAGCGGTTTAGCCTTAGTTTCCATCGCCCCCGTTGCATCCTGGGAAAGAGTCATCGACTTGCAGTTCGCCAAACGCCCCGGAGAACCCGCCCTCTGGCACCTCTACGCCGAAATCATGGGCAAGTACAGCAACGTCATCCTCACCGCCCAAGACAACCTCGTTGTCACCTGCGCCCACCAAGTCAGCGCCAAACAGTCCACCGTCCGACCCATCCAAACCGGGCAGCCCTACGAAATGCCCCCGTCTTTGACCGATGCAGTGCCGAGTCTGAGTGAATCTCAAAACCGCTGGCAAGAACGGATTAGCCTGGTTCCCGGTCAATTAAAGGGCAATCTGCTGAAGAATTACCGAGGGATGAGTAAAGCCTTGGTTTTGTCAATGATTCGATCGGCAAATTTAGACCCCGAACAATCCACCGACAGCCTCAATCCCGACGACTGGCAGCAACTATTCCAGCGCTGGCTATACTGGCTGCAATGCCTAGAAAACTCCAAATTTCACCCGAGTTTTACCCCCGAAGGCTACACCGTCATCGACTGGCCCACACCGGATATAAAAGAGGCAGAATCTCGAAACGAATCTAACTCATCTGTTCCTTCTTCCTTCTCTTCCGTTCAAGAAATACTTAACAGCTACTACACAGGCGAAATCAATCAACAAGTATTCGCCCAACTGCGGCACCAGCTTACCCAAAAACTCAACAACGTCCTGGCAAAACTGCGCCTCAAAGCCAACACATTTAAAGAACGCTTGCAGCAATCAGCAGACGCCGACACCCACAAATCCCAAGCCGACTTGCTGATGGCAAATTTGCAGCATTGGGAACCAGGAATGAAATCAATTTCCCTCCCCGACTTTGAAACCGAAAAACCCGTGATCATTCCCTTAAATCTGGAAAAAAACGCCGTTCAAAATGCTCAAGCAATCTACAAAAAACACCAAAAACTTAAAAGAGCTCGCATTGCAGTAGAACCTTTGTTAGCCGCCGTACAGGAAGAAATCGACTATTTAGAACAAGTTGAAGTCGCACTTTCGGTATTGGAAACCTACCGCAACACCCAAGATTTGCAAACCCTCGCCGAAATCCGCGAAGAACTGATCCAGCAAAAATATCTAGATGTACCAGATTACCGCAGTACGGACAAAAATGCTGCGATCGAATTTCACCGCTACCAAACCCCCAGCGGCTTTGAATTATTAATCGGGCGCAACAACCGCCAAAACGACCAACTCACTTTTCGTACCGCCAACGACTACGACTTGTGGTTCCACACCCTAGAGATTCCCGGAAGCCACGCTTTGTTGCGTCTGAAACCCGGTACTGTAGCTGAAGAAACTGATTTGCAATTTGCCGCCGACATGACTGCTTACTACAGTCGCGCCCGCCACAGCGAACAAGTCCCCGTGGTTTATACAGAACCTAAATATGTATACAAGCCGAAAGGTGCTAAACCTGGTATGGTTGTATACAAGCAGGAGCGAATTGTCTGGGGCAGACCGCAGCAAGCTCCGGCTTGATTTATATAAAGTGAGTAAAAGGGCGGCCGTCGAAATCTCGTTTTTACCCAAAATAACTGCTTTGCAACCGATAAACCTACGCAGAAACCGGATTTTTGAAGATCGTTGGATTATACAAAGTGACCGGGAGTGCGATCGCCCTAAAGATTAAAATGCGTCTGTAATGTAAAGTTTTATTACACAAAATTAAATTTTGTTGTTATAATACCGCTTAAGAGAGATGATATTTCTTTGAGAACCCGCTGCAAAGAAACGTGCAACTTGGGTTTCCTCACTGTGAGACAAACACTGTGGGAACACAACGGATTTAACTATTTGTGCAGACCAGCTTTTGCTAAAGCTGGTCGTTTCTGTTGAAACATTAAACCCAAGCCCCCACCGATTTTAGATTGGCGATTTTAGATTTTAGATTAAAACCGCCAATCTAAAATCTAAAATCTAAAATCTAAAATCCCCAAGGGCTGCTCCTAGAAAGTAAACGTCGTTCTGACAACCCCAATCACCAAATCAGAATTATCCTTATTGTGGTCGGGAGCAGTCAGCCAAATCACACCAGGAGTGATAGAAATATTGTCGCTCAACTTAAACTGATAGAAACCTTCAACGTGCAGCGAAGTATCCTTATCCTCCGGCAAAGTCCGATTAGTAGAACTCGTCACCCGCGGCTCCATACCTACCAGAATCCCCGCCACATTTCCTTCTTTCAACAAATCGGGAAAAGCCAAAGTAACTGCCCAGTTCCAGATTTTTTGATCTCCCCGCTGCACGGAACCCGTAGGAGTAGCCAAGTTGGATAAAATGCGCTGGTTGGTGTAACCCGCCCAACCGCCAATGGCAAATCTCCGGTTCAGCCGCCACGAAGCTTGCGCGCCGTAGGAATTGCTAGAAACTGGCAGATTGCTATCGCTGTCGAGCCCGAAGGAACCGAGACGCACCGGGAAATTAGAAGCATTGCTGCCGGTACCGGTAACAAAGTTGTAGGAATTAACGTAAGTTAAACCTAAAGCCATGCTGTCGCTCGGTTTGAAAGTCAACTGAGCCAAACCGCCGTAAGAACCGTTGAACAAACCATTTCCCCGCGTCGGGTTCGCAGCGTTGCCGGCCAAATATCCCAAACTCAGCTCTAGTTTTTCCCCAAACTGATGCCGCAGAGCGATGCCAGAACCGCCAGTCAAATAGTAAATCGGGTTGCGAGTACCGAAGTTAGAAAGAGCACCGCTGCCACCGTCTCCGTCAAAGTAAGGGTTGACTGTGTTGGTAAAATCGTCAGCCGCGCCGGCGTTGGCTTCGAGAATTACAGTAGTGCTTTTGCCTAGAGGAAATTGGTAAAGCAGCGCATCTAAACCTACAGTATTGCTAGCAGTACCGAAAGGCCCGGCATTAAACCGCAATTCCCCTTCAGCGGTTTTCGTATTATTAGTAGAAAACGAACCCAGATTCAAAACTTGCAGTCGAGTTCTCAGCAAATCTTGGCCAGAAAAACTCGTGTCAAAATTGAGACGAACCCTGCTGCCAAAAGCCGTCGTTTTATCAGCTTCGCGGCCCTCGGCATCATCTCCTCCGGCGATTCCAGTCAAAGCAAATACCACTTCGCCGTTGAGTTTAGTTGTAGTTGAAAACTGATTTGCTTCTAATTCAGAGGTGCGCGCTTCCAAAACATCGACGCGGCCGCGCAAAGTTGCCAATTCCGCCGCAAATTCTTCTTGCAACCTTTGCACAGAAGCCAAATCTTCTTTTGTTGCCAGATTTCCCGTACCGCCTCTAATCAGCTCGGTAACTTTATCCAAACACGCATTTAAACCCGCCGCAAACTCGTAGCGAGTCATCGCCCGGTTGCCGCGGAAAGTGCCGTCAGGATAGCCCGCTATACAACCGTAGCGCTCTACTAGGGATTGCAAAGCTTGGAAGGCCCAATCGGTCGGTCGAACGTCGGAAAGTTGGGAAACTGAGGTTACTTGGCCGGCCGCATCTTCGCTGCTGCTGTCTTCTGCGCTGTATTGGTTGATTTGTTCTAAAAGATTTGACTGTGATTGAGGTTGGGCACTTGGATCTGTGGATTGGGAAATCTGCTCGGGTTGCGCGGCGGATTTTTCTGCGTTTAAATTAGCCGGTGCAGCGGCGGGTTGCGTTTCGGTTAAGTTTGCGGGCGCGACTGCGGGGATTTGCTCCGCGACAGGTTGTTCGGCACTTAAGTTTGCGGGCGCGACTGCGGGTTGGGTTTCGCTTAAATTTGCTGCAACTGCGTTTTCGGGTGCTTTTGCTTGTTCGGCAACTGGGGCGATCGGCTCGTTAGCAAAGCCCTCGTAGAGGTTCGCACTTTCTTTCTCAATAGTATCAACAGTCCAGTTGCTAGCTACTGACACAGGTTCGGCCGTCTCAGGCTTTGCCGTCTCAGGCTTTGCCGCCTCGGTTGCAGCACCTGGTAATTGCAATTGATGAGGTTGAGCAGTCGCGGCAATTTCTACAGGTTGCTCTGCTGCTAGCGCCGTCGAAGATACGACTAAAGTTGCTGCCAATACAGCGGGACTAACTAAAAGTCCCTTCCACAAAAATTTGGACATTTTTTCCTCACACCACATTGAGCCGATCGCCCGTTCCGAATATCTAGGCGATCGTAAATCACCTTCAGTATTCCGTCTGATAGCATTTTTTGTCAACAATCTGGGAAATCGCTGCCGAAGAGTACAGTTTTGCTGTGGCTGATTTGACAAAAACTCTGTTTATTCCCAAAATCCTTGGTTTGACTCACATCTTGCACCATTCTCAAGAACAGGCAAGATGCCTGTTCCACAAGAAAATTCACTCTTTGTGGAACAGGCATCTTGCCTGTTCCTAAACAAGTAATTGAGAATGGTGCAACATCTCAGTTTGAAGATACCTACCTAGAAACCCGGTTGATGGCTTGAGGTTGCGTAAGCGATCCCTCGGTAAGATTAATATTGACAGAACAGGCGCTAACAAATCGTTCGATCGGCTACATACAAGTGAAAAAACTCAAATACGCCCTCGTGCACGAATGGTTGACACCCTTAGCTACGGGCGGTTCAGAACTGGTAGTCTCCGAAATTCTCAAATACATCGACGCTGATCTCTATGCCCTCATCGACTTTGAATCGGCCAATCCCGAAAGCTATCTTTTCCAAAGACAGATTGGCACAACATTCTTGCAGCATTTTCCCGGAGCCCGCAGCGGTGTCCAAAAATATCTGCCATTTCTGCCGATCGCGATCGAACAACTCGATCTGCGAGAATACGACATCATCCTCTCATCTTCCCACGCCGTCGCCAAAGGCATCCTCAGCAGTCCAGGGCAACTGCACGTCTGCTACTGCCACACGCCCATGCGCTACGCTTGGGACTTAACTTTTGACTATTTGCGCAGCAGCAAAGCCGGACGGGGCATTCCGGGCCTGCTGACGCGATATTTGCTGCACCGACTGCGGCAGTGGGACGTAATTTCTGCCAACCGCGTCGATTATTTCATCGCCAACTCCCAACACACGGCGCGCCGAATTTGGCGGTGCTACCGGCGGCGGGCTGAGGTGATTTATCCGCCGGTAAACATCGATCGATTTTCCTTGATTCGGCAAAAACAAGATTTTTACGTGACTGTTTGCCGATTGGTAAGCTACAAAAACGTTAGCGCGATCGTCCAAGCATTCAATCAACTCGGGCGTACTCTAATTGTCATCGGCACCGGGCCAGAATTAGACATGATTCGGCAAATCGCCAAACCCAACGTACAATTGCTCGGCTGGCAGCCAGCCGTTGTAGTCGAAAAGTACATGGCAGAGGCGAAAGCCTTTGTCTATGCAGCTTGCGAAGATTTTGGCATAGCTTTAGTAGAAGCTCAAGCTTGCGGAACACCGGTAATTTCCTATGCAGCAGGGGGCGCTTTGGAGACAGTGCTCGACATTCGCCAACACGAGGAGACAGGGACTGGTTTATTTTTTCCCTCCCAAACCCCAGCAGCATTAGTCGAAGCTGTCGAGGAGTTTGAACAGTTGCAAGGCAAATTTCAGCCAGAAATAGCACGGCTGCGCGCCGGACAGTTTGCCCCCGAAGTCTTTGAGCAGCGCTATCTAGCTTTTGTGGAACGCTGCTATCAGGAATTTCAATCCCGCGATTTTACGAAGTCTGGGACTTGAGATCCCGATAGCCCGATAGCGGGAAAATCTTCCTTCTGCCTTATGCCTTGTGCCCTGTTCCTTCTTCCTTCTTCCTTGTTTTTACCCGCTCAGCTTCGCCGAAGAGAGCCTTCTTCCTTCTTCCTTCTGCCTTCAGAAGCCCTCTTCCTTCTGCCTTCAGAAGCCCTCAACTACTGCTGCCTTCTGCCTTCAGAAGCCTTCTGAAGGCAGAAAATTGAGTATTTGAAACATAATTCACAGAACAAAGCGTCTTGAGGCTTTATGATCAGGACTGTGTGTGGTGTGAAGTGAAGGAGTAAGATGACTGCCGACAGCCAACTAATCTCCGGCAAGGTAATTCGAGCGATCGCGAGACGCGGTTTTGGGTCTGTCCTGCAAGGAGATAGACCCATAAGTCGTCCTCTACAGAGCCTCGACGGAGAATTTTTCAAGCGGTTATTTGACATCCTGTTTTCCTTATCGGTTCTGCTCCTGTTTGCTCCGGTTTACCTGCTTTTGGCTCTCTCTATCGCCTTAAGCTCGTCCGGCCCTATTTTTTACGTACAGGAACGAGTAGGCAAAAACCGTAAAATGTTTTATTGCCTTAAATTCAGAACGATGGTGGAAAATGCGGACGACATATTGCTGGAAATCATGGAAAAATCTCCGCATTTGCGTCAAGAGTTTGAGGACAATTTCAAGCTTAAACAAGACCCTCGAATTACCTGGATTGGAAGATTTTTACGAATGACCAGTTTAGACGAATTTCCCCAGTTTTGGAATGTTTTAAAAGGAGACATGAGCGTCGTCGGACCGAGACCTTTAGTTGAAGAAGAACTGCCGAGATACGGCCGTCACATCAACAAAATTCTCACCATAAGACCTGGAATTACAGGCTTGTGGCAAGTGTCCGGTCGCAACGACATTCCCTATCCCCGCCGAGTCCAAATAGACCTCTATTACGCCAATGACAAAAACCTTTGGATGGATATGTGGATTGTTTTCAAAACAATTGGAGTTGTGATTTTTCCCAAAAATAACGGCGCATATTAATTTTTGTCCGCAGTCAGCATCGGTAGTTAGTTTTCTTTGTTACTGGCCACTGATGCTGACTACTGACAGCAAGCGGCAAACTCTTTGCCAAAACTATACAGTTCCTTGATGCCGATCGAAGAATTGTGAGTTAACGTAGAGTTTGAGAAGAGGACCGACAGGCAACAACAGCCTCTGCCCGGAAAGTCCGAAGTGAATTAACACAGCCTGTCAAAGGAAAATCAGATGACGCAACGCAAGCGAGCGCTAATAACAGGTATTACAGGTCAAGACGGCTCCTACTTGAGCGAATTACTGTTAGATAAAGGATATGAAGTTCACGGCATTATCCGGCGGAGTTCTAGTTTCAATACCGATCGCATTGACCACATATATGTCGATCCTCACAGCGAGGGCGCGCGGTTGTTTCTGCACTACGGCGACTTAACCGACGGCACTACTCTGCGCCGGATATTGGAAGAAGTTCAGCCGGTAGAAATATATAACTTAGGCGCTCAATCTCACGTTCGAGTCAGTTTTGACTCGCCGGAATATACGGTTGACACAGTGGGAATGGGCGTGCTCCGTTTGCTAGAAGCAATTCGGGACTATCAACAGCGCACCGGCATTGAGGTGCGCTTTTATCAAGCAGGTTCTTCTGAAATGTTTGGTTTGGTGCAAGAAGTTCCGCAAAAAGAAACCACGCCTTTTTATCCCAGAAGTCCTTACGCTTGCGCGAAAGTTTACGGTCACTGGCAGACAATCAATTATCGCGAATCTTACGGACTTTTTGCCTGCAACGGCATCTTGTTCAACCACGAATCTCCGCGCCGGGGCGAAACTTTTGTCACCCGCAAAATTACTCGCGCCGTTGCCAGAATAGTCGCCGGCAAGCAGAAAAAGATTTACTTGGGCAATCTCGATTCCAAGCGGGACTGGGGCTATGCTAAAGACTACGTGCAGGCAATGTGGCTGATGCTGCAAAAAGACAAGCCTGACGATTATGTCATTGCTACCAACGAAACCCATTCCATTAAAGAATTTCTCGATTTAGCCTTCACTTACGTCAATTTAGATTGGCAAAAATATGTGGAGTTTGACGAACGCTACTTGCGTCCGGCAGAAGTCGAACTGTTGATAGGCGATTCGACTAAGGCGCGCCAGCAATTAAATTGGGAACCTTCTGTAACTTTTGAGGAGTTAGTACATTTAATGGTAGATGCTGACATGAAAGCTCTCGAAAAGCAAGAGCGAGGTTCTGGCAACGGATTTGATTAAGCCACAAAACTAAGCCGTCAGCGAACAATTTGTAGGGGTAGTGCCCCGTGTCTGCCCCGATTCGCGAAATGCGCGATCGCGCTCTTTTATTGCCCCTCCACGCAGTTCACAACTGATGAGAAGATTGTTACAGGTAGTAGTGCGATCGCCATTCAAAGAACCAGCTTAATTGCTCGCAAAATTTTCGGCTGTGCGGGCAAACAAAAACATTAAAATGATAGTTGAGAAATCGCAGCCCATAAATCTAACTTTCGGGTGTGCATGGAACACATTGTCCCTATCTGAGGCAGCTAAAACTGATTTGTTGCCAAGCGCCTGCTGTAGCTGAAAGCTTTTTTTGGCTAAAGCCAACTATTTTAGAATTGAAATGTCGATCGACCCTTATTCAAAATCCCGAGGCTAAAATTATGACAAGCTTGGATTTAAGCAGCAAACGCATTCTAGTCACGGGCGGCGCCGGTTTCTTGGGCCGTCAGGTAATCGACCAGTTAGTGAAAGCAGGGGCCGATGCTGATAAAATTTCGGTGACTCGATCGATCGACTGCGACCTCCGCGTCATGGAAAACTGCAAGCGCGCCGCCGACCAACAAGACATCATCATACACCTAGCCGCCCACGTCGGCGGCATCGGTTTAAACCAACTCAAACCCGCCGAATTATTTTACGACAATTTGATGATGGGCGCGCAACTAATTCACGCAGCCTACGAAGCAGGAGTCGAAAAATTTGTCTGCGTCGGCACTATTTGCGCTTATCCCAACTTGACTCCAGTTCCCTTCAAAGAAGACGACCTCTGGAACGGCTATCCCGAAGTAACTAACGCACCTTACGGAATCGCCAAAAAAGCCTTATTAGTGCAACTGCAATCCTACCGCCAGCAGTACGGATTCAACGGTATCTACTTGCTACCAGTAAATCTGTACGGCCCGGAAGATAACTTTGACCCGAAAAGTTCCCACGTCATCCCCGCATTAATTCGCAAAGTCCACGAAGCGCAAGAAAGGGGAGACAAAACACTGCCAGTTTGGGGCGACGGCAGCCCCAGCCGCGAGTTTTTGTATTCGACAGATGCCGCGCGGGGAATTGTGATGGCAGCTCAATTTTACAACGAATCTGACCCGGTTAATTTGGGAACGAATAGCGAAGTTAAAATTCGCGATTTAGTGGAAACGATTTGCGAATTGATGGGATTTGAGGGAGAAATTGTCTGGGAAACAGACAAGCCGAACGGTCAGCCGCGCCGCTGTTTGGATACCCAAAGGGCGAAAGAAAAGTTTGGTTTTGCGGCTGAGGTGGAGTTTAAGGAAGGGTTGAAAAGTACGATCGATTGGTATCGAAAACACGCAGTCTGAGCGTGAAAACCAGGTTTCTTGAAGAAACCTGGTTTTTTTTTGAACAGGTGGTGCATGGAACTAATATCAATTCCGGCTGCGCCGGAATGATATAGAGGACACGGCAGTGCCGTTTCCCTACGCCAGATTAATTGTAGGGACACGGCACTGCCGTGTCCTTATTTCGGGTAATATTAATTCCGATGCAACCGGAATTGATATAAATCAACAGAAAGAACTTTTCAGTAAAGCTTATGTGCGCGCTGTGGCGGCAGTTGCGGGTTTCTCGATCGATCCGTTAGAGTTAGACTTCGACAGCATCGACCTACAAATCACGGCTGGCAGCGGTGAGGGAAGCGTTTGTTTTCCTGAGTTGAAGTTACAATTAAAATGTACTTCAAGAGACGTGATAGACGGCGACTACATCCGATATCCGCTCAAAGTCAAAAACTACAACGATTTGAGAAGAAATGCCCTAGTACCTCGAATCTTAGTTGTAGTTTTAGTACCGGAAAATATAGAAGACTGGTTGCAGCAGTCAGAGGCGGAACTGTGCATGAGAAATTCTGCTTACTGGATGTCATTGCGAGGACAGCCAGAAACACAAAATATAACAAATGTGACTGTTTCTTTACCCCGCAGCAATCAGTTTACTGTACAAGCTCTTAAGTCAATGATACAGCGCATTAGCGAGGGAGGTTTGCCGTGAAAGTAACTGTAAGAGATAGTCAGATTCTGAAAACGATCGAGCCAAATGTTTTAGAGACATACTTACAAATAAATGGTTGGCATAAAACTCGTCAATTTTTTGAGGGATTTATTTGGTACAAAAAAAATGATACGGGTCAAGCAGGCGAAGTATTGGTTTCGCCTCACAAAGAATTTGCTGATTTTGCCGAGGTGATGTGTGATAACTTAAAGGCACTAGAAGTAGTAGAAAAGCGTTCTCAATTAGATATTCTCAGCGATTTAATCACTTCATTGCCTCATGTTGCACTCCCAGGATGGATTAATAAACTGCACGGGGAAGAATCGGGAACCTGCCAAGTCACAGTCATGGGATTTGTCGTGGGTAAATTGAGGAAAATTAATCTGGAATTGAGGGATGCAGATTATCAATTGGCCCTCAAGGCTTACGAGGAGCGATCGCCCATAACCTGTTTTGGCGATTTAATTAAAGAAAAGGACGGTTTTGTGTTAAAAAATCCCCGCGATTTTGCTCTGCTGACTGAGGCTGAATTAATCAAATAATTGGGAACATCCTGGTTGTGGTATAATTGGAAGCAAAAATTAATTTGCCGATAGTATTAAAGGAAAATAGGTTGTGCAAACTCTAAAATTAGGTGCATCGGGTTCTGATGTTGTTAAACTTCAAAAACGCTTGCTGGAGTTAGGGTTGAATTCAGGGAGTGCAGACGGTAAGTTTGGGCCGAAAACTGAAATAGCCCTCAAACAATTTCAGAGTAATAAAATTTTTTTGGTAGACGGAATCGCAGGCCCCAAAACGCTAGCTGCTTTGTTCCCCGGAGAACTTTTGGGGTCGTCACTTTTGTCGTATAGGTCGATCGAGCTAATCTTAGAATTCGAGGTGGGCGGCGGACAGGAATATTACGAAAGCTTTTTGCAGCGCCCAACTTGGCCGGAAGGACAATCGGGAATTACGATCGGCATCGGTTACGACCTCGGTTACAACAGTGTAGAAGTTTTTAACCAAGATTGGAACAAATTACGAGATGTGGATCAACAGCGTTTGAGTAAGTGCTGCGGGTTGACAGAGGATGCAGCAAAAGAACGTTTAGCTAGTGTTAGAGACATCATTATTCCCTGGGAATTAGCCTGGGAAGTTTTTAATGTTGTCACAGTGCCGAAATTTTACAATCTGACAAAAGAAGCATTTCCCGGTTTTGAACAATTGCCGGCAGATGTTCAAGGAGGATTGGTAAGTTTGGTGTTCAATCGCGGCACAAGTATGCAGGGAAATCGCCGCCTGGAAATGCGTGTAGTTCGCGATTTGGTCACGAAAAAAAATGTGAGTAAAATTGCCGAACAAATCCGCAAAATGAAACGAATTTGGCTGGGAACGAGCATTGAAAAAGGGATGAACAGACGCCGGGACGCGGAAGCAGATTTAATCGAGGAAAGTGCTTAGATATCCTGTATTCTGTTATTATAAAAGCGATCGCTTTGTAAGTATAATATATAGCATTTTTCAGTAGAGCGAAGTACAGATATAGGGTAGGGACACGGCACTGCCGTTTCCTGTATTTCTGTATTGCAGTCGTGTCCTGTATTTCATAAAATTGAAAACTGCTATAATAAAAATACCTCGATTGAAATCATCGAAAACTGAAATACACAGAAAGCCCATGATTGCCGATCGCACCAACAATTATATCTCACCGGAAGAGTATCTGAAGTTAGAAGAACTCAGTCAGCTCAAACACGAGTATATTCAGGGCGAAATCTATGCAATGGCAGGTGCAAGCGATGCTCATGTGACAGTTGCTGGCAACTTATTTGCACTTTTGAGAAATCACGTGCGGGGTGGTGGCTGTCGTGTTTATATGTCCGACATGAAAGCCAGGATTGAATCGAAGAATATTTACTATTATCCCGACTTGATGGTAACGTGCGACGAACGGGACAAATCATCTCAATCTTTTAAAAGATATCCTTGTTTAATTGTCGAGGTGTTGTCTAACGGTACGGAAGGATTCGATCGGGGCGATAAGTTTGCTGACTACCAAGAATTAGAAACGCTTCAAGAGTATGTGTTAATTAGCCAAAAACGTGAGCGGGTAGAGTGTTTTCGCCGCAATGCTGAAGGGTTGTGGGTTTTGTATTCCTATACTCAAGGCAGCGAAATTCACTTGGCTAGCGTAGATTTTCGCACAGGTATTGATGCTATTTATGAGGATGTCATTTTTACTAAGGAAGATTCAGAACCCGAAGTTGATGATGTGGGATCTAGGGAATAGATTGAAAGTGCGATCGCGCCTCGGTTAAGGAAGGGCGATCGCTTTTGATATATTTAAAATGCCAGCAAGAAAGCCCCGATCATTTGTAAGATATGGATGACAGCCTCAATAGACAATCCCAGTGAACCCGCCAACGAGCCGATCGCTGTCGCTATTTCCGTAACACCGGCACCTGAACTGATTAAAGCTATCAACTGGCTAAGAATTTCAATAACAGCGGGTACGTTAGCAATCAAGCCAAACAGAGCCGCAACATAAACAGAGCCCACCTTGAGAGCTTCGAGTAGTCCCGTTAGCTGCGCGATCGCGTCTGGCCCTTGGGTTTGAATGTAATCTAAAATTTGTGCGATTGCTGCTACCAGTGTATCCATGCTTCTTTCCTTTTAGGGTCAAATGCCTACGATAAATCAATACTGTCAGTCAACTAGCTGAAAAAGCAGTTCAAAAAATAGTCTGATTATTTCAAACCAACTCAAATCATTTCTCATCTTGCTTCCTACATTATTCAGTTTGGCAATATGTTAGATAAAATCAATATTTTAAATAACCAGCCACTCAAAAGTAACATGACTGAAACTGCAAAAGCAGCAGCATTTTCTGGAATTCCTGAAATCTTGTGGCAGCCTGTGTAAATCATTAAAATTGTATAGGTTATAGCCACAACCATAACTATAACAATAATTTCAACATTCGTTATTCCTAAAAGACTACTTATTAAGAGCAATAATGACGCAGGAACTAAAGCGACACCAGCAATAAATATATCCCCTTGAAAGCTGCCATATCCCCGAAATAGTTTGCGCGTCAAAAAACTAGCCCCTGCTATACTCAAAAAATTAGCAGCGCTGGCAAGTATCAAATTAAATAATGAGCTATTGCTCGAAAATTGTGTTAAATATTTTTGGCACGCGAATACAAAGCAAACTACATATGCTATGCCAAAAGCAATTCCAACTCCTAAAGCACGTTCCTTACCTAACCCTTGAAAAAAAACTGGAAGACCGCCAACAGGATTAATTAGAAAAATTTTTAATCCTTGGATAGCGTCATTAAGAGTGGATTTAACTTTGCTTGCGACTTCAGTAGCCACTTCATTTTGATTTTTTTGTTCGTTCATGATTAATTGCTCGCATAATTACTTATTTTTTATTTTTTGTCATGGCAAATTATTGTAAATTATGGAAGACAAAAAAGTAAATCATCTGTTTATCTAATCTATCACTATTTCAAAATAATCAAGTAAGACAAAGTAAGATAAAGTAGGAGGTTTAATATTTTCTTTAGTTTTTATTTTTGTAAAAAGTATAATTTAGCCATTTAAAGTAAGAAATAGTAAGAAAAAGTGGGATAATAGAGAAAACAGCAACATTTGCTCGACCTATGGACGTTCAAGAAGTGTTAAAAATTGCCGATGAGATAGTTTTTTCGAATACGGGAAAACACTTAGATGATCTACAATACGCAATATTGCGCGGCACTTGGGAACGTCAGAAATACGCAGATATTGGAAAAAATTACAACTGTACTGAGGCTTACGTAAAAAATGTCGCCGCTGAATTATGGCAAATCCTCTCTGATGTCTTAGGTGAAGACCTCAATAAGTCCAATTTTAAAGCTACATTTGAGAGACGACAATTATTTATCGTTTCACAAAATTTTGGTAATGATTTTGTAATTGGTAATCTCAATGTTTGTGCAGATAACCAATCTCCCGAAATTCCACAAAAGCGATCGCCCTCCGCCCCCACCTCAGACACCTCCCAACCCCAAACCAGACTAGACTTAGCAGACGCACCTCATATTTCATCATTGTCCGATCGCACATCCGAACTCGCCACCCTCGAAAAATCCATCGTCCAAGAAAAGTGCAACCTCGCAGCAATATTAGGAATAAGCGGCATTGGCAAAACCGCACTTTCCCTCCACCTCATCCAAAAAATTCAGCATAACTTTGAATGCGTCATCTGGCGAAGTCTGGGCCACTCCCCACCCTTAGAAACTACCCTAAAAAATATCCTAGAATTTCTCTTAAATAAACCAGAAATCCAACTCCCTAGCAGCATCCCCGATCGACTTTCCCTGTTAATGGAATATCTGCGAAAAAACCGCTGTCTCATCATCTTTGACGACGTGCAAACCATTCTCAGCAGCGGACAACTAGCAGGAAATTACCGCCCCGAATGCGAAAACTACAGCATCCTCTTCAGACAAATCGGAGAAACAACCCACAACAGTTGTTTAATCCTCAACAGTTGGGAACCTCCCAGAGAAATTACTGCCTTAAAAGGTGAAAATTCACCAGTTCGCACCTTGAAACTCAAAGGTATAGGTGCAGCCGCTACCGAAATTTTCCGACAAAAAAGTTTACTCAATTCCGAAACATGGGAAAACCTAATTAACACCTATCAAGGCAATCCATTGTGGTTAAAAATAGTCGCCACCACCATTCAAGAAATATTCCGAGGCCGGGTTGCAGATTTTTTGAAATATGATAGGCTATTTCTAGGGGAAGAATTGGCAGCAACATTGCACCCGCAGATAAATCGTTTGTCAGAATTAGAGAAAAAGCTAATCTCCCAGCTCAGCCGCGAAGCGAATCCAGTTTCAATAGAGCAATTGCTAAAAGATGCCGAGTTATCGCCTTCGGAGTTGTTCAACGGGCTGCAATCTTTGGGGAGGCGATCGTTAGTTGAAACAGAGGAACAGGAGAATGAAACGCTATTCAGCATTTGTCCTGTGGTGAGACAATATGTGCTCTCAAATCCAGTTAATTAGCCACGATATCTGTAGGGACACGGCAATGCCGTGTCCCCGATTTTGAGGACACGGCATTGCCGTTTCCCTACCCGTAGCGATGATTTAATATGAAATATGAATACTCGTGAACCTTCATTAACTAAAACTGAATTAAGACGATCGCTCCTCAACACCCGCAAATCCCTATCAGCACAAGAGTGGAGACAAAAGAGCGATCGCATCTGCAATCATCTCCAAAACTCGCCCTTATTCACCCAAGCAAAAACAATCCTCGCCTACTTCAGTTGTCGCCAAGAACCAGATTTAAGTCCCCTATTTGTAAGTCCCCGCAAATGGGGATTTCCCCGCTGTGTCGGCAAAGAGCTATCCTGGCACATCTGGCAGCCTGGAGATGCTTTACATACTGGAGCTTACGGCATACTCGAACCGCTGCCTGATGCTCCTAAAATAGACCGCTCAGAAGTAGATTTAATACTTGTACCGGCCGTAGGCTGCGATGTTCGCGGCTATCGCTTGGGCTACGGCGGCGGCTATTACGATCGAATGTTCAGTTTAGCTGAGTGGGAATCAAAAATTGCGATCGGCACAATCTTTGAATTTGCCTTGCTCGCCCAGCTACCAGTAGACTCCTGGGACAAACCGCTGCACGGAATTTGCACAGAGAGCGATTTGACAATCGTACAGCAAAAATCAAGAAGGTCGATCGAGCAATAAATTTTCAGTAATTATGCTTAGATCCGTATTTATATGTATCCTACTGAAAGTCCTATTTAATCTAAAATCTAAAATCCAAAATCTCAAATGGTATAACCTATGGCCGCACGCTACGTTCGAGTTAAAACAACACAAGGACACATCCATTACGGTTTACTGCAACTGAGCCGCAGCGTTCAAGTATTTGATGCACCTCCCTGGTTACAAGGACAACCAACTGATTTGGAGCTTTCACCAGATACTTACCAAATTCTCGCCCCGTGCTCTCCCTCAAAAATTGTAGCCGTCGGCAAAAATTATGTCGATCACGCCGCCGAAATGGGAACCCCAGTACCTGAAGAACCCCTGCTGTTTTTCAAGCCTCCGAGTGCTGTCATCCCCGCAGGTGGAGCGATTCGCTATCCGCAGCAGTCGGAAAGGGTAGACTACGAGGGAGAATTGGCCCTGGTGATTGGCGAACACTGTACCAACTGCACTCCCGAACAAGCACACAGCAAAATTTGGGGCTATACCATCGCCAACGACGTAACAGCCAGAGATTTGCAAAAGCGGGACAACCAGTGGGCGAGGGCCAAAGGGTTCGATACATTTTGTCCCTTGGGGCCTTGGATTGTCCGCGAATTGAGTCCCGCTGCACAATTGCAGACTTTTGTCAATGAGAGCGATCGACCCGTACAGTCATCCCCGATCGATCGAATGGTATTTTCCCCAGATTTTCTCGTCTCCTACATCAGTCAAATCATGACCCTAATTCCCGGCGATGTCATACTGACTGGAACGCCGCAAGGAGTAGGGCCGCTGCAAATAGGCGATCGAGTCCGCATTGAAATTGAAGGCATCGGCAGTCTTGAAAATACAGTAGTTATTAGTAATCGGTAATTGGTAATGGGTAATTGGTAATTATCACCAACAACTAACAACTGCCAACTGCCAACTGTCAACTGTCAACTGCCAACTGCCAACTGCCAACTGCTAACTGCCAATTGACTAACGAACCTGCATATAAACAGCATCCGAAAGCGGAGGAATCTCTGCATAGCGTCCCAAAAGCGACTGAACGACTGCATAGACAAATGCAGCAAAAGCGCCCAAAAACACCATGTTATACAGAGTTTCCGCAATAAATGCGACTTGGAAACCTTTAGCAAAAATCGGCAAAACCAGATTGCACAGCATCAAAACAATGTCTAAAAGAATCGCCTGCATCGCATTAAAACGAATGAAGTGACTGATGTTTTCGTTTCTAACTACTCCTAAGTACAGGGCAAAGAAGATAACCAAGCTAGCAAAGGGCAAACTATAAATTTGCATCAATGGAGCTAGCGGTATCAACAACAGTTGCAGGACAGGAAACTGTGTAAACAGAAACCTGCCAAACGACAGCCCGTCAATCAGCGGGAGCAAATAAGGCAAAGAAGCAAAAATCCGGTCTCGAACAGTTGTAGATCCGCGCCAAGTCATAATGAAGTCTCCTGAGTCGATCGATTAACTATCAATTCACATAAACTCAGGATAACGCAGCAGCAGGCTCTGTTCCGACTCGCCCGGAATTTGCTTTTCACTCAGCGGGGAGCAGCCTCAACTACCAAATGCAGGCTTTCTTATTTAATATTGGCAATGACGAAACCCATTTGACACTCGTACCGATCGGGCAAATTTTCCGTAGGTTTAGCAACTGGATGGCCGCAGCGAAGCTCTCCACCGCTCCAGCGCGGTTGGCCGGTGCGATCGGCGAGCAAACAACCTTGGCAAACACACTGAGGGGCAAGCATCTGATTTTCCATTAGAATGACTAACATTTGATACCTCCGGCAGGTTTCACACCAGTAATTTCATTGTATGTCAGCAGTTGGGGACAAACGGCTTAACCTGAACACAACGTAATATTTATGTCAATGGTGCGAAATCCGTAGTACGGTATAAGATCCCCAATTCCCAATCCCAAAACTGTCAAGAGGTTGATTATTGTGACGGACACTAACTTAGAATTCCTTTCCAAAACCGATCCGCTAATTGCCGATTTAATCGGGCAAGAGCTGCAGCGGCAGCGAGACCACCTAGAACTCATCGCCAGCGAAAACTTTACCTCCGCAGCGGTAATGGCAGCTCAAGGCTCAGTGCTGACCAATAAATACGCCGAAGGACTGCCAGCGAAACGGTACTACGGCGGCTGCGAATTTATTGACGGAATCGAGCAAATCGCGATCGACCGCGCCAAACAGCTATTTGGAGCAGTTCACGCCAACGTCCAGCCCCACTCCGGCGCTCAAGCCAACTTTGCAGTGTTTTTGAGCCTGCTGGAACCCGGAGACGGAATTATGGGCATGGATTTGTCCCACGGCGGACACTTGACCCACGGTTCGCCGGTCAACGTATCCGGCAAATGGTTCAAAGCTTTTCACTACGGCGTCAGCCAAGAAACAGAACAGCTCGACTACGACGAAATTTTGGCACTGGCCAAACAAAACCGACCGAAATTGCTAATTTGCGGCTATTCAGCATATTCGCGAATTATCGACTTTGAGAAGTTTAGATCCATCGCCGACGAAATCGGAGCTTACCTGCTCGCCGACATCGCCCACATCGCCGGCTTAGTCGCCACAGGCCACCACCCCAGCCCGCTTCAACACTGTCATGCAGTCACCACCACCACTCACAAAACCCTGCGCGGCCCCCGCGGCGGCTTGATTTTGACCAATGACCCGGAACTAGGCAAAAAGTTCGACAAAGCAGTGTTTCCCGGCTCTCAGGGCGGTCCCTTAGAACACGTGATTGCGGGCAAAGCAGTAGCTTTCGGCGAAGCATTAAAACCCGAATTTAAAACTTATTCCGGTCAAGTAATTGAAAATGCGCGGGCTTTAGCTGCACAGTTGCAGCAGCGGGGTTTAAAACTCGTTTCCGGCGGCACGGACAATCACTTAATGCTAGTTGATTTGCGATCGGCAAACATGACAGGCAAGCGAGCCGACCAATTAGTTAGCGGTGTGAATATTACTGCTAATAAAAATACTGTGCCTTTCGATCCGGCATCGCCTTTTGTCACCAGCGGTTTGAGACTCGGTTCGCCCGCGATGACGACTAGGGGAATGGGAACAGCAGAATTTACCGAGATTGGCAATATTATTGCCGATCGACTGTTAAATCCAGATGATGAAAGCGTTGCCGCCAATTGTCTGCGGCGAGTAGGGGCACTTTGCGATCGCTTCCCCTTATATCCCCACTTGTACTTGAAAGTGCCGGCGTTAGCTTAATTTTCCTGATCGGCAATGGGGAATTGGTAGTTGGAAGTGTACGGGTAAAAGGGTAAAAGAGCCGGGAAAGATTGAGAGTTGCCATTCGCGATCGACCCTGTTTTAACGTGCATATATTTATCGAAGGGGCGGGTTTTACCAGATATTTATCGGTAGCGAAAGATATCGATAAACCCCCCCTTCGAGGGATACATCCACCCCGATCTATGCTTCGATCGAAAGATTGCCTGATGAGCGCCAAATATGGATCGACTAGCCCTTAATTGGAGAGTTATGAATTAAAAACCTCACAATTGGCGCCCTGGCAACTTCCACTCCAGCAAATCTCCGTCTCCCAAACCCCCAGTCGCTCTTAAAGATGTTTCCTTGTTACAAGCCATCTGAAATGTAGTAGACTCTGCCTGACAGCCTGATTGACCCGCACTATTTAAAATTGATTTCAGATGCCCCACCAGTATCTGTACCACGTACTAGCTTTTCTGGTTTCTGCGATCGTCGTCCTCTGGAGTACGCCAATAGTCAAAAAAATTGGTCTCAAAAGCGGGCGAGTCGATCGGCCAGGCGAGCGAAAAGTCCACCAGCGCCCGATGGTGCGCTTGGGAGGAGTGTCCATCTTTCTCGGCACTCTCACTGCCCTGTTATTTGTCTGGCTCTCAGGAGGCTTCCTTGATGCTAGCGGACAAGTTCTCAATACCAAAGAGGAATACGAAATTTGGGGAGTCACCCTCGGCGGCCTTGGATTCTTTCTTATCGGTTTAGCAGACGACCTATTTTCGCTGTCAGCCCTAAAACGTTTGCTCATGCAAATAGGCGTATCCAGCATAGCTTGGATGGCGGGCGTACAAATTGAGTTTCTCACAGTTCCCTCCCTCGGACTGACTGATATTGGCTGGCTGAGCTTGCCAATTACCGTGATTTGGCTCGTCGGTATGGCCAACGCCATCAACTGGATTGACGGTTTGGACGGTTTAGCTGCGGGAGTTTCAGGGATTGCAGCAGTTGTGATGCTGATTGTCAGTTTGTCGATGCACCAACCGGCGGCGGCCCTAATTGCAGCGGCTTTAGCTGGCGGGGCCTTGGGATTTCTGCGCTACAACTTCAATCCGGCTCAAATCTTTATGGGAGATGGCGGGGCTTATTTTATCGGGTTTACTCTCGCTGGAGTGGGAGTAATTGGATTAGTTAAAACTACGGCTGTTACTTCTGTGTTGCTGCCATATTTAATTTTAGCTGTACCGATTTTAGATATGTCGGCGGTGATTCTCGATCGACTCCGCAACGGCAAGTCACCGTTTATTGCTGACAAGCGCCACCTCCACCACCGACTTCTACAAGCCGGATTATCCCATCGATTTGCGGTTTTATTTATTTACTCGCTGACACTGTGGGTGGGAAGTTTAGCCCTAGCTTTTTCGGTTCCCAGCGGCGTAATTTACGCTATGGGTGCGACAAGTTTGCTGGGATACGCTAGCTGGAAAGTTTGGAGACACGCTCGATAGTCATTAGTCAGTAGTCAGTAGTCAGTAGTCAGTAGTCAGTAGTCAGTAGTCAGTAGTCATTTACTACCAATGCCCAATGCCCGATGCCCGATGCCCAATTCCCAATTCCCAATGCCCGATGCCCGATGCCCAATTCCCAATTCCCAATTCCCAATTCCCAATCCCCAATTCCCAAATCTAAAATCTAAAATCTAAAATCTAAAATCTAAAATCGAATAGAATGGTTGCTGAAATTATTTGTGTTGGCACTGAATTGCTGTTAGGCGATATTCTTAATAGCAATGCCCAGTTTTTAGCGAAAGAATTAGCGAGTCTGGGAATCCCTCACTACTATCAAACAGTGGTGGGGGACAATCCAGAACGTATCAAACAAGTGTTAGAAATTGCACTCAGCCGATCGCAGCTTTTGCTTTTCACCGGAGGCCTCGGCCCCACACCGGACGACCTCACAGTCGAAACCATCGCCGATTTTTTTGGGGTTCCCTTAATAGAAAAGCCGGAAATTATCGCAGATATCGAATACAAATTTGCCCAGCGGGGACGCACCATGAGTCCCAGCAACCGCAAACAAGCTTTGATTCCAGAAGGTGCGGACATTCTGCCAAACCGCAGCGGTTCTGCACCGGGCATTATTTGGCAGCCGGTTCCCAACGCGACAGTGATGACTTTTCCCGGAGTACCGGCGGAAATGCACTTGATGTGGCGAGAAACCGCCGTTCCTTACCTGAAAAATGGCGGCTGGTGCAGCGAAACTATTTGCAGCCGCACTTTGAAATTTTGGGGCATTGCTGAGTCGGCACTGGCCGAAAAAGTAGATAGTTTTCTGAATTTAACTAATCCTACTGTGGCTCCATACGCCAATCACGGCGAAGTCAAACTGCGGATTTCGGCTCGCGCGGAGTCGGAAGTGGTGGCGAAAAACTTGATTGAGCCGATCGAACAACAGTTGCGACAAATCGCTGGTTTAGACTGTTACGGTGCTGATACCGATACCCTCGCTTCCACTGTCGGCCACTTGTTACTCGATCGCTCTGAAACTCTTAGCGTGGCTGAATCCTGTACTGGAGGCGGATTGGGGGCAATGCTTACTGGTGTTTCCGGCAGTTCGAGCTACTTTTTAGGCGGGATTATTTCTTACGACAATCGGGTTAAGGAAGAATTATTAGCTGTTAATCCCCAAGATTTAGCAGAATTTGGGGCCGTCAGCCACCAAGTGGCAAAACAAATGGCTGCGGGAGTGCGGGCTAGCCTCAATACCAATTGGGGATTGAGCATTACAGGCATCGCCGGACCCGGAGGCGGCACGGATGCTAAACCTGTCGGACTGGTTTATCTCGGTTTAGCGGGTCCCCACGGCGATGCAGAAAGTTTTGAATATCGGTTTGGCGATGGGCGAGGCCGCGATTGGATTCGGCATCTGAGTAGCTGTACGGCGCTCGATCGGCTCCGCCGTAAATTATTGTTGGCAAAAGCGTAGAAAACATCCAGCGGTTTGTCAATTGTCAACAGTCAGCCGTAAGCTTAAGCTTTATTTAACATTCTGTGTTTCGAGATAGTTTCGCAATTTTCCAATTACCTCTTGATTATCTGTAAAGATTCGTTATGATAATAAAATAGGACTGATTGGCAAATATACTGACTCTCTCCATTGCTCAAAACCGTTGCTCCAAACAACCAGCAAGCGAGAAAGTAAGTTTGACCTTTGGTTTCAAAGTCGCGCTTGCTTATTTTCAGATATTTAGCCGTCGGTTTAGCAATCTAGACTATAAAAAAAGGAGCTATCCGTTCAATGGAAGACATTGAAAAGGTGCTGGAAGAAATTAAAGAATGGGTTCGCAAGCTGATAGAAGGACTGCTGAATCCAGAAGCTCAACCGGAACTAGAACCGATTCCTATTCCAGTCAACCAACCAAGGAATCGCCGGTAGTCGGGAGTGGATTTGAGGCTTGAAATTTGAGGTTTGAGGTTTGAGATTGGTTATAAATCCCAAGTCAAAACTCTCAAAAATTTTGTTGCGATGGAATTTTAAAAATTGTTAAATATCCTGGTACTTCACGGCCCTAATCTGAATCTATTGGGTCAGCGAGAACCTGGAGTTTATGGTTCTGCGACTTTAAATGATATTAACGAGTTGCTAGAACGAGAAGCGCAAGCCCTCCAGGTGAAAGTCTCAATTCAGCAGTCGAATCACGAAGGGGTTTTGGTGGATGCAATTCACTCGATGTTAGGGCAGCACCAAGGCTTGTTGATTAATGCTGGAGCTTATACTCATACGAGTGTGGCAATTAGAGACGCGATCGCCGCAGTGAATATCCCTGCGGTGGAAGTTCATCTGAGCAATATTTACCGCCGGGAAGCTTTTCGGCACCACTCGTTTATAGCAGCGGTGGCGATCGGACAAATCAGCGGTTTTGGCTCGGAAAGTTACCGGCTGGGGCTGCAAGCTCTAGTTAGTTATCTGATTAAAAATTAAAAATTCACCGATTTTTGCGATCGGATGAGGGCGGGTTTTAGATGGAAAACCAGCCCTTATATGTTTGGGTTGAACTCAAATTAATCACAAGAGTTAGGCAAAGAAGAAAACCAGGAAGAATTATAAATTACCAATTACTAACAACTTGAATTAAATTCAAATGCGGCATTCCCTGTTGAGCAAGTTTCAAGGAACCATACTGGGGGCAGTTTTAGGAGACTCGCTCGGCCTGCAATACCAGAGGCAACTCGTGGGTATTTCCCCCCAAACAGAAGACTTTCAGCCGATTTTACAACTGACGAAACACCAACTATTAACCCGGAGCGGGGCAACCTTGGCGTTGAATTCTCCCAACAGCAAAATCCCAACTGGCAAACACTCATCCGAATGCGGGATACTTGCGGTGGCGTGCGCTCAAAGTTTAATTCGGTGTAGCGGTTTAGATTTAAAAGATTGGCGCGATACTTGGGAAGCATTTGCCACTTCCGAAATCTATCATCCGCGCAGCAGGGAGTTTCAAATCCTGCTTAACCCTTGTGAAGCTGCCATTGCTGCGCTGCCTGCTGCGATGTTTTTTCACGAAAATAAAGCCAAGCTGCGAGAAAAAATCATGCTGGCGATAGAGGTTTGGCCCAACGCAAACAAGCCAGAATGGGAGACAGCAATTTTAGCAGTAGGATATGCGATCGCCCGATCGCTCAAACAAAGACTTGACCCCGCGACAGCGATCGAACAAACAATTTCTTACGTGAAAACAGATAATGCCTTAACAGAATTGCTGCTGCAAGTACAAATATTACTAGAACAGGGAGCCGATTTAGAAACAGCCACAACTCACCTGTGCAAAAGCGCCACAGCTTTGCGAGAAAAACAGGGCGAGGGCAATAAAAAATCACAAACAAAGTCAATTGTCAACCCTGAAAGTTTTATTCCCATTGCCCTAGCTTTCTACTGCTTCTTGAACACCCCAGAAGACTTGCGCTTGTCAGTGGTGCGGGCCGCTCGCTGCGGCATAGCCGGACAACTCACCTGCGCTTTGACGGGAGCTTTGTCTGGAGCCTACAACGGCGCTGCTGCGATTCCTGTAGAATGGCGACAGCTATCTTCGGCGGTTGAATCGCGACCGCTAGCCGAGGGCCCAGAACCCTCGGTCTGGCGAACGGGCAGCGATGCAAAAATTGTGGAGTTAGCAAATAACCTGTTTGCTGTTTGGGCAGGAGTTTACAACCCCGATGCCGGCCTGGATTCGGCAGCGCTGGCCCGAGCGGTGGCTGCACCTTATGTTATTAGACCTCGTAAAATATAAATTTTTGAGCTTTGAACAGGGAGGGGAAACCATAAATTAGCAATGAGAAATTAGCAATTAGCAATTAACAAGTCAAAAGCGAAAGCGGAAGGAGAGCGACAATTAAATATTAAAAACTAAAAAATTCACTCTGACGTGCTTCCCTCAAAAAACCCTGTTTCTACGAGAATATTGGGTTGGAAAACGAGGAATCTACGGAGAAACGGGGTTTTTAGCCGCAGCGCGCGAGTTCTGTTAAAAATGGACAGCGGAAGTCAGCAAACCCAAATGCAGGCGATAGTCAGACAAAGTAGCCTGGGGGGTTGAATATTCAGCCACGGTAGTTCGGATAAACTCAATCAAGATGCACAGTCAGAAATTCTGACAAAGCTGCTGGATAACAGTGATATACCTTCGACACAAATGAATACGCTCTCCTCATTGATGCGACAGATTGAGCAGCTAGGGGCTGCGCGCTCGCTGCGCCAACATATTGCTAAAGTGCAAAATGGCGGCAGCTCTTCAGATCCCGATCGCCCTTGTGAACCTCTCCTGAGCCGTTTGTCGGCCAAGAAATGGGTTCTACCCGAGACTTTTATTAGATTTAGAACTAAAACCTCCAAATCAAGCCTCAAAAATCAAGCTCGTTCCCCTGTATTGGCCATCGTCGCCGTAATTTCCCTCAGCAGCACTCTGGGCCACCGCTTCTACAACCAGCCGAAACTGGATGTGGGGACGAAAGCTCCTCAGACGATAAAGGCTCCTGCTAGTGCTAGCATCCCCGATTACAAAACTACTGAAGAACAGCGGAAAGCAGCGCGGAGCGGCGCTGTAGCGATATTAATGCTCGATCGTACGGTCGATCGACAAATCGATCGAGAATTGCAAGAATTTTTGCAGCAGGGAAGCGAGCTGCGGGGGGCGGTAGGCCCGTTTCCGTTTGCGAGTCCCTCGGCGCTCTCAAATGCGGCTCAGGTTTACTTGCGGGGCTGTCCTGAGTGGGAGTGGCGATCGATTTTGGCGCAAGCGCGGGACAACAGTGCAACTTCCGAGCAGTTGAGCTTGGATTCCCCCGCAAGTGCTGCACCGACGGATAACAAGTCTCAGCAGGATGCTATCGCTCAACTGCAAGCTTACAGCCGATCGGTTTCTTCATCAGAGTTCCAAAGCCTCACAGACAGTATAGACGAGGCTCGCCGGCGCTATCTCAATGCTGTGGAGGCGCTCCTTAAACCTTCGGTTTCTGGAGTCGGAGTGATTTACGATACTTCGCTGTTTGACTTAGAGGATGCAGCTTGGCAGAAAACCCAAACGGGTATGAGCCGGGCGGCAAAAATGATGCTGGCTCAAGGTATCCCCCAGGGGTTGCCGAAAGAGGTTTTGAAAGAAGCTGTGAAACTGCAAGTGGCGTCTGTAGTGCCGTTAGAGTCCCAAGCTTTGGCGGTTGAGGGTTTAAGTGCGATTTTGCAGCCAAATCTGGTGAGAGATCCCGAGGAAACCAAACAGCTAGCTGAATTGGCGGCGCAAAAGGTGAAACCGGTGACGATCGCAGTAGAGCAGGGCGACATAATTGTTGCAGAAGGAAAAGAAATCGCGCCGCAAGATTTCGTGTTGCTGGACTATTTTGGTTTGAGCCGGCGGGGGGTGAATTGGCTGGGGCTGACGGGTTTTGTTTGTTTAGTGGGCGGGGCAATTGCGATCGTACTGCTGGTGGAAAGGCACTACCGCTTGCGCCGGAGAGATCATTTGCTGTTGCTGCTGCTGACTTTGAGCGCGCCGGTGCTGGTGAGTTTGGGGCTGCCTTGGACGACTTTGCCCGCGATCGGGATTTTGGCCGGCGGCTTCTACGGTTCGGCGGTGGGAGTGACTGTGGTGGGGCTGCTGTCGGCGCTGCTGCCCGTTGGCTTGGATGTGGAGTTGATTCATTTGGTGGCTAGCGCGGCGGGGGGATTGCTGGGTGCTTTTATGGCCGGGCGGCTGCGATCGCGCGAGGAGTTGGCTCTTTTGGGCGTCGGTGTCGGCTTGACTCAGGGCATGGTGTATCTGGTGGGGACTCTGATCGCCAGCGCGGCTGCCGGTGCGATTTGGTATGTGGTTCTCGGTACGGTGGGCGCGCAAAGTTTGGCCGGTTTGGCTTGGAGCGTTGTGGCGATCGGCATCAGCCCTTATTTGGAACACGTTTTTGACTTGATCACCCCAATCCGGCTGGCGGAACTTGCCAATCCCAATCGCCCGCTGTTGAAGAAGTTGGCTGCCGAGGTTCCGGGAACTTTTCAGCACACCCTGTTTGTGGCTAGTTTGGCGGAGGCTGCGGCCCGGGAGCTCGGCTGCAATGTTGAGCTGGTCAGAGCTGGCACATTGTACCACGATATTGGAAAAATGCACGACCCGCTCGGATTTTGTGAAAATCAAATGGGCGGAGGCAACAAACACGATGTAATTAATGACCCTTGGGCGAGCGCCGATTTGATTAAAAAGCACGTTACCGAGGGGTTGGTGATGGCGCGGAAGCATCGATTGCCGAAGGCGATTCAGGCATTTATTCCCGAGCACCAAGGTACAATGTTAATTGCTTATTTCTACCACCAAGCGCAGCAAATTGCTGCAAAAGAACCAGAAGATTTAAAGATTGCTTTGGCAGATGCGGATAATTCAAAGTTAACAATCGAAAGTCGGGCAGTGAGGGAGGAGGATTTTCGCTACGACGGGCCGATTCCGCAGTCGCGGGAAACGGGAATTCTGATGTTGGCGGATTCTTGCGAGGCTGCTTTGCGATCGCTCAAGGATGCTACTCATGAAGAGGCTTTGAATATGGTTAATCGGATTTTGAGGGCTCGCTGGCAGGACAATCAATTGCTCGATTCGGGTTTGACTAGAGAGGATATGTCTCTAATTGCCGAGATTTTTGTGCGGGTTTGGGAACAGTTCAATCACAAGCGGATTGCTTATCCTAGTGCTGTTTTCACTCCCAGGTAGAGGGGTTTTAGATTTTAAAAGCGATTGCTTATATTTATTTGCGAGTGCGAGCGTCTCGCTCGCACTCAAATGATAACTGATTAACCGGACATGATATCAATTCCGGCTGCGCCGGAATGATATAGAGGACACGGCAGTGCCGTTTCTTGCGCGCCAGATAGATTGTAGGGACACGGCACTGCCGTGTCCTGATTTCGGGTAATATTAATTCCGATGCAACCGGAATTGATATGAGCTCAGTCCTGATTTTATTGCGATGTACCGCGCAATGCGCCATGCACTTGAGGATTGCCGCTGACAATCACCACAGTTTGCTTGATTCCTGCGATTAGCCACAGTCCGTCTGTTTGAATCAAGGAGTGAAAATAGTTTCCTGCTGTATCCAACCGATTCTGTCCCGATTCGCGAGTCGGGTCAAGTCGATAAATTTGATAGACAGACTTGCATTCGGCAGTATTATTATTAATAGTTACTTCGTGATTCGTGCTGACGTGCAGCGTTCGCAAACCCGCAAGGCCTTCGACGCGCTGTTTTATGTATTCTTCTGCGGTTACTCGTCGGGGAGTTTCACCCCTGAATTCCGAATAGTCGATATCTATTTCGTCGGCTAGGTACGATCCTCTTCGAGGGCTTCGCTAACGCACTTTTTGCCAGTCTTTGGCATCGAACGCATTTGCAAAACCGATGATAGTATCTATGACCGCAGCGCGGTCAACAATCCAGCGGATGTCTGGCAGTTCGTACACGGCAAATAAATTTTGTGAGTTTTGGGTCGAAAAGATGGAAATTTTTAACCGCAGATCGACGCGGATTAACGCAGATTTTTGAGGTCGATATTATCCCTTGACTCCGGCGGCTGTTTCGGTCGGCACAATGTATTTTTGCAACAGTAAAAACAGTCCTAAAACTGGAACAATAGAAATAATCGAACCCGCCGCAACTAAACGCCAATCTAAAGAAAATGTCCCGGCTAAATTGGCGACACCTAAAGGTAACGTGTAATATTCCGGCCTGTCTAAAACTAGCAGCGGCCACAGAAAATCGCTCCAAGAACCGATAAATACAAAAATTCCTAAAGTGACTAAAGCCGGCTTAATTGCCGGAATCATCACGTGCCACCAAATGCCTAATTCTGTGCAGCCGTCGATGCGGGCGGCTTCTTCTAGTTCTTTGGGAACTGCGAGGAATGCTTGCCGCAATAAAAATATGCCGAAAGCTGATGCTAATCCGGGAAAGATTACGCCTAAATAACTATTTTTTAATCCGAGCTGTACTGTCAATATGTACAGCGGAATCATCACGATTTGGAAGGGAATCATGATTGTGGAAACGATCGCAATTAAAATAGCTTCTCGGCCGCGAAAGTTGAGTCTGGCTAAGGGGTAAGCGGCGAGGGCGCAAAACAGGACGTTGATGCTAACTGTGAGGCCCGCAATCAAGGTGCTGTTGAACAGGTAGCGGCCGAATGGGTTGGTTTGCCAAACTTTGATGAAGTTTTCGAGGGTTGGCTGTTGCGGCCACAGTTGCGGGGGAAATTGAAAGATGTTTTCGCTGGGGGATTTGAGGGAGGTGCTGAGCAGCCACAGCAGGGGAAACAGCATTAAAAGTCCGATCGCACTCATCATCCCATATATCCACAGCGTGCTCCACCGCGAAGGACTGCGGTTTGAGGAATTTGGTTTTTTAGTTTTGAGATTGTTCATTATTGGGATATGATGATAAGTCCTTGCTTCGCGAGAAGCCTTGTTGTCCATAAGGGGATTATTGCCATGAAACCGTTTATTTACGAAACAATGTACATTCTGCGCCCTGATTTGGGTGAGGAAATGACAGACCAGGCGATCGCCAAATATCAAACAATTTTGCGCGAGCAAGGTGCTGAAAATATCGAAACTCAGCACCGCGGCAAGCGCCGTTTGGCTTACGAAATCGGCAAGCACCGCGACGGAGTATACGTTCAAATGAACTATACAGCTCCCGGCGCTGCAATTTTTCCGATGGAGCGCGCGATGCGTCTGAGCGAAGAAGTGATTCGCTATTTGACGATCAAGCAAGATGTGCCAGATGCACCGGAAGCGGAAGCAGAAGCGGAAGCCGAAGCGGCCTAAAACGAGAGGAAACGGCAGTGCCGTTTCTTGCGCGCCAGATTAATTGTAGGGAAACGGCACTGCCGTGTCCTGATTTACTGCCGTGTCCTGATTTCGGGTTATCTCAATTCCGGCTGGGCCGGAATGACAAGCGAGGAAACGGCAGTGCCGTTTCTTGCGCGCCAGATTAATTGTAGGGAAACGGCACTGCCGTGTCCCGATCTCGGGTAATATCAATTCCGATGCTACCGGAATTGATATTACGAGCCGAAAAAACCTTAATCTGAGTTCAAAAATTCCAAATAATTATTAGTCAATTCTTTGACTGCTAATTCGTGAAATTGCTGGCCGTGTTCGGGAGTTGCTAAAGCTGGATTTGAACCCATTCTCCCATCGGGAAATCGGCGCCGGAAGTCAGCAGCACTGTAAATTTTGTACCCGGAAGCAACTTCCTCCGAAAGCGGTGCTTGCTTGATGGCTTCTGGATAAAGGTACTGGGTTAAGGCGATTTCGCTGGGGGTGGCGTGGGAACCTTCTTGGTTTCCGTACAATTCTTTGGCGAGTTTGTAGACTGAACCGCACATGAACCAGTTGCCGATTTGACACTGGATTCGATCGCAATTCGGTAGATTTAAGTCCGACAAATGCGCGTAAGTCTCGGAAAATGCTGCTTTCATCGTGGCAATGTTGCCGCCGTGACCGTTGATGAAGAAATATTTCACAAATCCTGCTTTTGCTAAAGATGTGATATAATCTCTGATTACGAGTATTAGCGTCGGCGGTCGGAGGCTGATGCTGCCGGGAAAGCTGGTATGGTGCAAGGCCATGCCTACATTAATTGTCGGGCCGACTAAGGCATTAGCTGCTTCGCCGACACTGCGGGCGATCGCCTCAGCAGCAATAGCGTCAGTCCCGATCAAGCCGGTGGGCCCGTGCTGTTCGGTGGAGCCGATCGGGATAATTATGCCTCGGGAGCTCTCTAGATAAGCTTCTACCTCCGGCCAGGTACTCAAATGCAGCAACATTATAGGCAGTTTACAGAATTTTTACTTGCTATCGTCGATCGTAGCCGGCAGGCGAAGAAAAAGGAGTTTGGGCAAACTTATTATTGTATTGTTAAACAAAGCTCTACAGTGCGATCGCAACTTTACAGTTATATTACTTAACGTTAATAATTTAACCACTTGATTACCAAAACTTTACCTTCTGATAACCTTTTAAGAGTAACATAACAAACATCTCCCTAGAGATTGGGTGTTACCTGGTCAATTAAGAGCGGGCAATGTTTTATGAAATTAACACCAACCCCTAAAAATGACCGGGCTTCTGACGCCTGGACTCGGGCAGACAGCGCTGCTCCGGCAACTGCTCTACGGCTGTATTTTTTGCACGAGCAAGTAGAAACAGTCGAGCGCGTATCTGTTGGATGGACTGGCGAAGGATTATAAGCGATCCTCTTCGAAGGCTTCGCTAACGAACTTTCTGGCGATCGTCGTAAAAACGCTCGCAGCGCGAGAGTGCCTCAGCTACTGAAGAAGACACTCCCGCGCTAGCCACATACAAACATAACTCCCACTGATATTTATGTCTTCTGCTGAATTAAGCGAAAGTCCTTCAAGGCCGGCTGTTGTACAAGCCGGCCGCATCTTGTTATTGGAAGGTGAAGACCTGTTGCGGGAAATGCTAGCTTTAGCCCTTAAAGAACAGGGCTATGAGGTGGTGGTTACTAGCGACGGGCGCAACGCTCTGCCTTCTGTGCAGGCTTCCTCGTCATACCACGGTGAATTTGCCTTTAACCTGTTAATTATGGATTCAATCAACGGTTTGGATCTGTGTCGAATGTTACGGCATCAAGGAAATCCCGTACCTATTTTGATTGTCGGTGCTAGAGGAAGTGCCAACAATTGCGCTTTTTATCTAGAAGCCGGATCGGATGATTATCTGACCAAGCCTTTTGGAATGCGAGAGTTTATCGCTCGCTGTCGGGCGCTGATGCGGCGCCAGCGCCTCGGTCAGTTACCGCAACCGGTGATGCTGCAATATAAGAGCATAACTCTGTATCCTGAAGAGTGCCGCGTGTTAGTTCGTGGCATAGAAGTGAAATTTTCTCCTAAACAGTTTCGCTTACTAGAACTATTTATGAGCAATCCCCGGCGAGTTTGGTCTCGCGATCAGTTGCTGGAAAAAATTTGGGGTCAAGATTTTATTGGAGACAGCAAAACAGTTGACGTTCACATCCGCTGGCTGCGCGAAAAGTTGGAAATCGATCCGGGCCAACCGGAATATATCATTACGGTACGTGGGTTCGGCTATCGATTTGGTTAAATTTTTAGATTAGTTGTAGGGTTGCAAGTTGCAGTCGAATTGACGTAGGGACACAACAATGTTGTGTCCTTATTTGTATGTGTAGGGCTGGCTGAATAAAATCAGAAAGCAGGCCAGATAAAGATTTTAATCTTTTTTTGACCGAGCAAGTGCAAATTATAACATAAGCGAGGCTCAAAACCCTTGCACTTTCGCGGGAAGTCGCTGGGTAAATTTGAGAAATAAGCGACGAACCTACGATTTTTATAGCTGTGTGGCGCGAGCTTATTCGCTCAGCAGACTTTTTCAGCAAGCCCTATGTACGGTGGCATCGCCCACCTGAAGATTAGCTCCAGCGGCTTGTGTTAAAAAAAGGTTAGGGCTCAGGCGAAGGATTGTATCAAGGAGTTGGATCGAAACCTGCTTTCAGCATAAGTGCCTCCTGCCTCCTGGCTTCAGCATAAGTGCCTTTAGGATACGTGCCGTTTGATGAATCGGGCGCTACTGAGTCATTAAATCATGGTTGATTTATGACTGTCAAGCAGTGAATGGAACGCGCAAAGATATGACAATCGAGGATTCTCATTATGAACAGAACTAAATCTGCTGGTAGCTTCGCTGCCAAAACTTCTCGCTCCTGCACCCTGCGAACAGTTCTGATAGTTCCCTTCGTCTTGCAAATTTTCGCGGCGGTGGGACTGGTAGGATATCTCTCATTTAAAAACGGACAAAAGGCAGTCAATGAAATTGCCGATCGACTGATGGCAGAAGTAGGCAGCCGCGTCGAACAAAATCTGGGTACTTACCTGACTGTACCCCATCAGGTAAACCAGATCAATGCTGCGGCGATCGAACTCGGTACCCTGAACCTGCAAGATTTACTTGTTTTACAGCGTCATTTTTGGCGGCAGCTTCAGATATTTGACACGCTCACTTTTACGGGTTTAGGTTTAGAACAAAGAGACAACTTGGGGGCAGAAAGGCTCGACAACGGCTCGCTGACTTTGAGGGTATCGACAGCAGCAAGTAACTATGATTTTCGCACCTATACTACCAATAAATCCGGCGAAATCGGCGCATTATTAAACAACAAAACTAATTTCGACCCGCGGACTCGCCCGTGGTACAAAGCTGCGGTAGCTGCTGGCAAACCCACCTGGAGCGAGATTTATCCCAATACGGCCGGCATTACTGCTTATCTCGGCGCATCTATGCCTTTCTACGACCGACAAGGAAAATTGCAAGGCGTGCTGCTAACTAATATTAATTTATCCACCATTGGCAAGTTTTTGCAAAGCTTGAAAATCGGCAAAACTGGACAAGTTTTTATTATCGAGCGTTCGGGACTGTTAGTCGCAACTTCGACAGGAGAAAGACCGTTTCACGCCGTAAAAAAAGACTACGGAGCCGAACGAGTTAAAGCAATTGACAGTAAAAATACTTTCACCAAAACCACGGCTCAATATTTAGCCGCCAATTTTAAGGACTTCCAATCTCTGAAAACTTCGCAGTCACTAGAATTTGATGTTGAGGGTAAAAAACAATTTTTACAAGTTCTGCCTTGGCAAGATGATAAAGGATTGGATTGGTTGATTGTAGTGGTTGTTCCCGAAGCAGATTTCATGGCACAAATTAATGCCAACAATCGGGCGACAATTTTGCTGTGCGCTGCTGCTTCGATCGCGGCAATAATTGTCGGTGTTGTCACGGCGAGGTGGGTGACAAAACCGATTTTATTTTTGAATGATGCTGCGAAAAATATTGCTAAAGGTGAATGGGGGAAAAGTGTAACGGTTAACCGCGATGATGAAGTCGGGGAACTTGCGAATTCATTTAATAGTATGGCGGCGCAACTGCAAGTATCCTTCACAGAAATGCAAGCTTTAAATGCCGAATTGTCTGAGAGTGAAAGCCGGCTAAACCAAATTTTAGAAGCGGTTCCGGTCGGGATATTTGTCGCCGATTCTAGCGGCAAACCTTACTATGTTAATTCTCGCGCCCAGGATTTATTAGGTAAAGGTATAGTCGCTAATACTTCTGAGGAAATTCGCGAGACTTATCGAATTTATCTGGCAGGTAGCAACGAAATTTATCCCGCCGAAAAAGATCCAATTATCAATGCTTTTAAAGGGGCTAGCGTTAACGTTGACGATATGGAAATTCGCCAGCCTGACAGGATTATTCCGATCGAGGTTTGGGGAACGCCTATCTATGATGACAAAGGAAATGTGAGTTATGCGATCGCAGCTTTTGCGGACATCACTCAACGCAAACAAGCCGAAAAATTGGTAGCGGAATACAACCGCACTCTCGAATTCCAAGTCGCCGAAAGAACCCAAGAACTCAAAACAGCATTAGAAAACCTGCAAACCACTCAGGAAGAGCTGATTCAATCGGAAAAAATGGCAGCTTTAGGTCAATTAGTAGCCGGAGTTGCTCACGAATTGAATACTCCGCTGGGTGCGATCCGATCGAGTGCTGGAAATATGACTAAATTTTTGGGCCAAACTCTCACCAACTTACCCTCACTTTTTCAGTCGCTTTCCCCGGCAGAATCGGAAAAATTCGGCGAATTGCTGTATCGCTCGCTACAAAAAGATATGACTTTAACAGCGAAAGAAGAAAGGAAGTTAAAGCGGGCTTTAATTAGTCAACTCGAAGGCGAAGACATTGACGAAGCGGATGATATCGCCGACACCTTGGTGGATATGGGGATTTACGAGGCCGACGACTTTCTATCTATGCTGCAAAACGTCGATCGCGATCGCATCTTAGAAATGGCTTACAAACTCTCAGAAATCCAGCGAGGAACCCAAACAATTAATACCGCAGCAGATCGCGCTTCTAAAGTCGTCTTTGCCCTGAAAACTTATGCCCGTTACGACTCATCAGAAACGATGGTTCAATCTAATATAACTGAAGGCATAGAAACCGTACTCACCCTGTATCAAAATAACCTCAGACACGGCGTAGAAGTGATCCGCAATTTCCAAAAAATACCCCCCGTGATGTGCTATGTAGACCAACTGAATCAGGTATGGACAAATCTAATTCACAACGCCCTGCAAGCGATGGACAATAAAGGCACATTAACTCTAGATATCGTTCAGGAAGGCAACTATATCAAAGTCGGCGTTACGGATAGCGGCAAAGGAATTCCTCCAGAAGTCATGCCCAAAATATTCGCTCCCTTCTTCACAACTAAACCCCCCGGAGAAGGCAGCGGTCTGGGCCTCGATATAGTCAGAAAGATAGTTGACAAACATCACGGCAAAATAGAAGTTGAATCGGTTCCCGGCCAAACTACCTTTACGGTTGTTCTGCCTGTCAATCTCCCCTAAACAATTAGTTAATCCAGCAAAAATGTCTAAACCAATCATCCTGTGTGTTGACGACGAAAAAGTAGTTTTGAAAAGCCTCAAAACCCAACTAAAATCAGCCTTTGGGAATGCTTATGCTTATGAGCTAGCAGAAAACCCCGCCGAGGCTTTAGAGTTAATTGATGAATTAAATTACGGCGAAGTTTCTATTATCTTGATTGTATCGGATTGGTTAATGCCAGGAATGAAAGGAGATGAATTTCTGATTCGCGTTCATCAAAAATTCCCGAACATAGTAAAGATTATGCTGACAGGTCAAGCCGATGAAGAGGCCGTGAACAGGGCTTTTGACCAAGCCAACCTCCATCGGTGTTTGCAGAAACCTTGGTCGGAATCAGAGCTGATCGAAACCATTAAAACGGCCTTATCGCTATGACCAAATAAGTCATTATTTGCGTTGACGATGAAAAAACTATTTTGAAAAGTCTTAAAAGTGAATTAAAAGAGGTTTTAGGCAATACTTATCGGATTGAAATTGCCGAAGGAGGTAAAGATGCCATAGAGTTAATTGCTGAATTGCTCAAAAACGGTATGAAATCCCTTTAATTATCTCGGATACTGTTTGCTGATTGCGTGCGAAAGAATCCCCTGGATCGGGTGGCACAAAATTATCTGCAACGCTGTCAGGAACTCCAGGTAATATTGCCCAAAAGTCGCTCGGACTTTATTTAATACATTGCGGGACAAAGAAGCGATGAATCACAATCTGGAATAAGAACAATAATTATTTTATTTAGTCCCTAATATTCACTCAAAATCCGGTTTCTTTAGTCTCTATGTGAGAAACGCGCTTTATCGGAACAATCTTGGTTTTAGTAACAATAAATACACAGATTCACCGGGTTTATGAGCGTCGATTGTCCGGCATCCGAAAGAATAGAACAGTCTCATAGGATTTTAGATTTTAAATTTTATATTTTAGATTTTGTATGGGTTGGGAGCTTGCCTAGAGTTGCATTTTTTTTAGTCATTTCTGTTGAGTTGAAGCCGAGGTTGTCTTGGCAAATGATACGAACCATAACTCAAAACTCCCCTGTCCACTCCCAACAATTAAGTTTCCAGCAATCTCCTGCAACCGCAACAGCCGCCACCATATCTGAACTGGGAATTAATTCAATTAAAGACCATCTCGATGCTTCTTCGGGGTTTTCTTCAACATTTAACAGCGCTGCTGGTTCTCCTGGTGCGAGGGTGACATTAAACCCATTTAAAGGAATAGAAAGTCCTTTGCCAACTGCCTTGATATAGGCTTCTTTGCGAGTCCAGCAGGTGAAAAAAGCTGTGGGTTGGAGATGATCCGGGAGCGAACGCAGCACAGAGCTTTCTAAGGGTGAAAAAAACTTTTCAGCAATCTCCAGATAAGGAAAATTTGGATTGATGCCTTCAAGATCGACACCAATCTCTCGATTTTTGGTAATAGCAATTAGAGCCATGTTTCGAGAGTGAGACAAATTGAAACGCAGGGTATTTCCACCTTGGGCGGCGATGAGAGAGGGTTTGCCGTAAGGATTGTAGTCAAAGCGCAAAATGTGAGAATTTATGTTAAGATAGCGACTCAGAATCGCTCTCAGGACGCCGCGACTCACAATAAATTGCGATCGACCTTTGGGAAACCGAAAACCCTCGGCTTTTGTCCGCTCATCCGCAGAGAGAGTCTGTTGTAAACTCTGCAAGCAAGATTCTGTTTGAGCCAGAGAGACACGCCAAACATGAATTTCGGCCAGATCCAAGGTCAGGTTTTGCGGTGGAGAATTCCACGGAGGAACGACAGCAATCATATATTTACCCGGCCTTATCCAAAGCTTCCACGTACCAAATTACCGATCTTCTTCTCGATCTTCTTTCTCTTCCTTCGCGTCCTTCGCGGTTCGTTAAATAAATCCCAATTCCAACGGTCAATCGATTTTAGATTTTAGATTTTAGATTTTAGATTTTAGAACTGATAAATCCCCGGGCCCGGGACCAAATTGCTTGATTGTCAATAAATCCAAGTCTGCACAACCTTGCCCGCTAATTGCTGTCCCAACCAAGGCGTATTTGCCGATCGCGACTTCAGACTTTGCCCATCAACAGTCCAACTCATTTGCGGGTCGAACAAAATCAGCTCAGCAGAGACACCCGGTGCAACCGTGGCGGGGATTTGTCCGAGACAAACCGCCGGCCGCGTACTCAAAACTCGCCACAGTTCCAAAGCCGAAAATTCGCCAGTTTCTACAAGTCCGTGCCACAGCAAAGGCAAAGCTAATTCCAAGCCGATCGCCCCGGGCGGACTATCAGCAAAAGCAACGGTTTTCTCCTCATAAGTATGCGGGTTGTGGTCGATCGCGATCGCATCAATTACGCCATCTTTCACAGCTTGAATCAGCGCTAATTGGTCGCTGAGATTGCCCAAGGGCGGTTCTAAACGCAAATTCGGATCGTAAGGAAACAAAGCAGTCAGAGCATTTTTCCCGCCGGAATCTTTAGAGTTTCCTGAAATTGCCCCAACATTCAACAGCAAGTGCATCCAAGTCACACTCGCAGTCACCGGCAAACCCCGCGCCTTCGCATCTCGAATCAATTCCACGCTGCGGGCACAAGAAACGCGCATAATGTGCACCGGAGTGCCCGCAGATGCCACCAACTCCAGAATTGCCGCCAAAGCCGAAGTTTCCGCACTCGCCGGAATTCCCGGTAAACCCAAGCGCACCGACACCGCACCCTCCCTCGCCGCGCCATTTCCTGCCAAAGTTCGATCGCACGGCCACAAAGCCACAGACTTGCCCAAAGGCTTGATATACTCCAGCAAACGCCTCACCAGAGCCGGATTAGACAGCGGCAAACCGTCCGCAAAACCCACCACCGCAGAGGAGGCCAGCTCGCCCAACTCCGCCATCTGCTGCCCTTTAAGGCCCGCTGTCAGGGCGCCCCAAAAATACAAGCGGGGCAGCCCGGGCGACAAATTGCGGATATGTTGCTGCAACAAAGCTAGACCGGCCAAATTGTCAACAGGCGGCGACGTATCCGGCAAAATCGCCACCCGCGTAAAACCCCCAGCCGCCGCAGCCTGCATCAAGGATTCCAGGGTTTCTCGATCCTCAAAACCCGGTTCTCCGCTGTGACTGTAGATATCAGTTAACCCCGGCCCCAAAATCAGTCCCCGGCAATCCCGCACTTCCGTGTCAGCGGGAAACTCAGCAATTTTTTCTTCAACTGCTTTGATATCACCTTCAGCAATCAGAATATCAGCGATGCGATCGCTCCCTGAAACTGGATCTAGCACTCGTACATTTTGTAGCAGTTCGCGGCTCATATAACAGAAGGAAGAAGGAAGAATGAAGAATGAAGAATGAAGAATGAAGAATGAAGAAGCAATCCACCGCATTAGTTTCAGGAGTTAAGAACTTCCTAAGCGTCGGGCGCGGTTGCTATAAAAATTCAAACATTTTTCAGGCGGGTACTCGTAGCGGTTGGCAGTGGTGTTAACTTAAACCTAAAAGCTTTGATAAATTTCGCTTTGACACGAGTCTCGATCCCCCTAAATCCCCCTTAAAAAGGGGGACTTTGAGAAGGGTTCTTTTCCCCCCTTCTTAAGGGGGGCTAGCGGGGCTCGAAGGCCTAATCGTCAAACAGCAGACCGGTAATACGTCTACGGGTTCGCGCCGAGCAATTTACTAATTACAGTGCTCCGGCGGCTGTTTGGTCAAAAACGCCGCCGCTCAAATGAGTTGTCACATTCATCGCCTGCAATACCGGCAAACCATCGGGGCCGTGGGGATAATCTATGACGCTAACGGCTCCGTTTCCTTGTTTGAACTTCCAGAAATGTTCGGGTTCTAAATTGAACAGGTGGCAGAGAATAGCTTTGTTGATGGCATCGTGAGCAACGACAATCCCAGTACCGGAAACTGATTGTACTATTTCTCGCCAAGATGCGATCGCCCGAGTCCAAACGTGCTGCAAATTCTCTCCTTCGGGCATTTGCACCGTTTCAGGAGATGTTTTCCATTCTTCCAGCAAACCCGGATAGGATTGTTCTATTTCTGATTCAAACTTTCCTTCCCAAAGTCCGTGGCTGATTTCCCTCAACTCATCGCGCAGTTCCAGTTGCAAACCGCCGTGATATTTGAGAATTATTTCCGCAGTTTCTTTCGGGCGCAGCATCGAACTGCTGATTGCAAAATCTAATTTTACGTCCTTGAGAAATTCTGCCGCCCGCCGGGATTGTTCGCGGCCGTTATCGTTGAGAGGCACGTCTATTTGCCCTTGAAATTTACCTGCTTTATTCCAGTCGGTTTCGCCGTGACGCACCAGCAACAAGCGCGGCCCCCGGTGTCCGTCCCTCGGTTTTGGGAAAATTTCTCCGGTATGGGCTGTTAAATTTAGCGATTCTAATTGAACTGCAATTTTCTGTTTCGGCTCTGTTTGCTCGTCGGTGGTAATCGGGGAAGTGCCAAAGTTAATGACGCTAATTCCGCAATTTGACTGTTGAATTGATTGATAGTAATCCGGGGTAATTTCCGACGCGGTGGCGATGAGAGCGCGGTTGATTCCGTTGTGACCTACTACTAGAATTGTACCGTCCCGGTGGCGCGATAAAAGTTCTTGCCAAAAATGACGGGCGTTAGCAAAAATTGCCAATACAGGGAAGTGTTCGATGTCTCCGTCAGCAGATGGCAGTTTCATGGAAAATTTGTCTGGCTGTCTTTGCCACTGCTGATATGCTTCGGGGAATTTGTCGATCGCATCTTGGCGCAGCATTCCTTCCCACAGAGGCAAATCGATTTCCATCAAATTATCAGTTGGCTGGAGTTGTGGCGGATTTGTCAAGCGCGACAGGATGATTTCCGCTGTTTCTTTGGCTCGTTGCAGGGGACTGGTATAGGCGGCATCAAAGGCGATACTGCTGAGTGTGTCGCCTACTTGCAGGGCGGCGCTGCGGCCTGCTTCTGTCAAAATTGATTTATCGAGGCGGCCTTGGATGCGGCGCTCTTGATTGTAGGTGCTTTTGCCGTGACGGACTAAGATAATGCGAGTCATTCGATTTTAGATTTTTAGATTTTAGATTTTAGATTTAGCCTGCTACCCCGCTGCGGGTGCGCAGTGCGCACCTTACCCATACATGGCGGGTCAAGGATTTGTGGCGTAAGTCTTGTTGAGGCGAGTCAAAAAGATGAGCCAGTGAAATTTTACCAGTTGTCGGGATACTCTCGTCTGCAACGACCTATGATTAAAGACGGAAAAGATTTAGCCACAGATTCGCGCGGGACGGAAAAGCAGGAATGACATTGAAGCGGGTGATTTTAGGTATTTTAACGGCGATCGCGATCGCCCTGGTCGGTTTATCTTTACTTGCTAGTTGGAACCAGCCACAAATTCAAAGCCGGCTGGAACTCTACCAGACAAACTTGCTGCTGCACGCCTCGGAGTGGCAAGGAGAAAATAATCAAAGTGCTAATTTAAGTTCGGCACGCAACAATATTGTCGGTGCAGATCCTTTAAATACGGCTTTGACGCAGTATCAAGCAGCGCGAGACTCGACTCGCAAAACTCTCGAAACAACTCAATCACAATTTAAAGCAATTCAGTCGGCCGTCGCCTCCAAGTCTGAAGATGATAATCTGAAACTTGCTCAAGAAAAGGCTTTGTCAGAGTCGGCAAATCAACAGTCAGTGCTGCTAAACGAACTTGACTTGCGCTTAGGAATTTTGCAGGCAAGCAGCGGTAAAACTGAGGCGGCGCTCCAAACTTGGAAAAATTTAGTTGAGCGTTACAAAACTAAAATTGATGACGATGCTTCGGCGGTAACTGCTCAAGTTTTAACTGGAATTTGGAGCAATCCGGCTCAATTGCTGCCGGATGCCGAGCCGCGCATTCAAAAGTCTTTGGATGGCTGGTTTCGCTATCGCGCTCTCGCTCAACTTTACAAGCTGCAAGAACGTTCTAAAGAACTGGCGGCGCTTCAAGCAGCAGAGCAAGCAACGGCTGAGCAAGCTGTAGAAAAGTTGGCACTTATTGTTGGCGTTCCGGCGATATCACTGTGTATTGGCACGGTTTTGCTGGTTGGTTTGACTGTGCAGTGGCTGTTGCAGCGGAAGCAGTTAGATACAGCAGGTTCCGGGCCGCTGTTGGCGCGAAATGCGAGCTTGACTTGGGATGTGCCTTGGGACGGTGAGATTGTTTGGCAGGTGCTTGTGGTCGGCTTTTTCTTTGTCGGGCAAATCTTGATTCCCTATTTGTTGCTGCCAGTTTCTCTGGCTGTTTTAAAACTCAATCCTGCTACTTTTGACCCGCGCGACAAGGCTTTTTATATCTTTGCTACTTATTTGTTGCTGTCGGCTGGGGGGCTTTCGGTACTGTATTTTTCGGTCAAGTCGTTTTTGCCTTTGCCTGAAGGTTGGTTTCGGATTAATTGGCGGGGAAATTGGTTTTTGTGGGGGTTTGGCGGCTATTTTGTTGCTTTGCCTTTGGTAGTTTTGGTGTCGCTGATCAATCAGCAATTGTGGCAGGGACAAGGTGGCAGCAATCCGATTTTGCCGATCGTTCTCGAAGGTAGGGACAACGTGGCTTTGGCGGTGTTTTTCGGCACTGCTGCGATCGCCGCTCCGGTTTTTGAGGAAATCGTGTTTCGGGGCTTTCTGCTGCCTTCTCTGACTCGCTATTTGCCTGTTTCCGGGGCGATCGCAGCTTCGGCTTTTTTGTTTGCGGTGGCTCACTTGAGTGTTTCTGAGATTCTGCCTTTGGCGACTTTGGGTTCGGTTTTGGGGTTTGTGTACACGCGATCGCGCAATCTCCTCGCTCCCATGCTTCTCCACAGTCTTTGGAACAGCGGTACTCTCCTGAGTCTGTTTCTTTTGGGCGGCGCGAGTTAATTCGGGCGGTTGTTAATAATTGTGAATTAATCTTGCTTTTTTCACAAGTTTGAGCAGTGGCGAGTTCTTACCCGAAATCAGGACACGGCAGTGCCGTTTCCCTACAATAGATCGCGGTAGGGAAACGGCACTGCCGTGTCCTTTATATCATTCCGCCGCACCTGATATGAAATTCACTCGCAAATCTTGAAGTTAAACGGAAAAACTTGTTTTAACATAGAAGTAATACCTTGTCCGGTTTTTGTGGATGGTCGCCCCAATGAGCAATTTGAACAGCCGCAAGTTAGAGGGAACGTCGAGTTGGATGCGTTTCGCACCCTACGCAGCCTTAGGCCTTTTAATATTTTCTCTCAATTCAGGCAGCGAACTCAATTATTTCTTGAGAGGCTACTTGGTCATTCTACAGGCTCAAGTCGGTATAGTTCTGCTGTATTTTGCGATGTCTAAGTTTCGCAAAAACCCCAATAAATGAGTAAAAATTAGTAAGATTACTTAGCTCGATCGTTAAAGGTCGATCGTTAAAGGTCGATCGCGGAAGTTCAAATAAAAAAACTGGGGAAAGTAAAAATGGTAAAAGATAAAACCGTAGCAGTTGTGTTAGCTTTCTTTGTAGGAGGTTTCGGAGTTCACAAATTTTATTTGGGCAACAACTTAGCAGGGGTATTATACTTGCTATTTTCTTGGACATTAATTCCGTCACTGATCGCATTTTTCGATTTTATCGGTCTGCTGCTGATGTCGGAACAAGCTTTTCAGGTACAGTACAATGGCGGAATGTTGCCGTCTGGCTATGTCCTCAGAGCGGCAAAAGATGTAACTGGGGCGATCGCAGAATTGAAAGGACTTTACGATATGGGCGCAATTACGGCCGAAGAATATGAAGAAAAACGCCAAAAACTCCTGCGAGAATTGTAATTGCGAAGGAAGTTCGGCCACTGATTTTGTAACGGATTTAACGGATGTAACGGGTGCAAGGAAGAAGGAAGAAGAAAAGCCACTATGAAAAGGGTGGGATTTAAACAAGAGTAAAATAAAAGTCGAGCGAGGATAGAACTAAAGTGTCTCAAGATTTATACTGGCTGCGTCAAACTCCAAACTGGGTGTGGTATTCTTTTATTCCCTACTTCGGCGGATTGGCGATCGCCTATGCAGGCCAAAAGTCAAATATTCGCAGTTGGATGGGATGGGGTGTTGGCCTTACTTTAGCAGCACTAGCACTATCTTCTTCTGCTAATTTTGGCACGCTTGTTTGGATAGCTCAAATTGTCACTGCTTTTAGTTTGAAAAAGCGCTATCTCATCAAAACCGCACCCAGAGGTTTACTGGTTCCTGCAACTGCGACAAATGCCGAAGAACTGGCTTCCCTGCGCGGCAAAATAGATATTAACGAGTGTACCAAAGACGATATCGTCAGAATCTTGGGTTTGCCGATAGTCTATGCTAACGATATTGAATCTTTGCAAAACGAAGGCTACATTTTTACCCACGCCGAAGAGTTGTCAGAAATAGCCGGAGTTCCCGAAAGTCACGTCAGACGCATCGCCCCGATGATTTGCTTCAGCTACAATTATCAAAAAGAATCGCAGTTTACTTGGAAACGGTTAAACATTCTTTCGCCGGAAGAGTTGATCGAAAGCGGTTTAGATCGGGTTGTTGCCGAAAAAATAGTTATAGAAAGGCAGAGAAAAGGCGCATACAAATCAGTCGTTGATGTCAAGCGGCGGACGGGACTGCCTTTTGATTCATACCGCCATATTTGTTAATTGGGAGTTATTAAGTAAGAAAGAGAGCAAAAAAAACAATAATATGCGAGGAGGGCTTTGTAGGGGCGGGTTTTACAAACAATAATTGCCTAAAACTAATAGTCTCGTAAACCCGCCCCCGCCCAACTACAGCACTTCCGGATGTTATGAGGTACAATAGAATTGACTAAAAATAATATACCAATGAAAGCATACTCAGTAGAT
>NZ_JAUBPE010000061.1:0-49887 GCF_036700565.1 Microcoleus pseudofavosus SVA1_A4 | reverse complement strand
ATAGATAGTCTAGATGGAAGCTCATAACGGTAAATGTATTAGTAGGTACATTTTACACCATAAACTCAGGAGAGCCGTCTAACGAGTCAAGCTTAACATTCGACTTTAACAAATTAAGGTGTCATATCGTTTTTGTTATCGGAATTATCATTTTCCCCGTCAGTGCTGGCGTCCCGTTCTTTCTGGAGCATCCGCGATCGCGGGACGATCGCACTGACGGTATAATTTCGACTGCGATCCGATGTGATATCACCAACTCTTGATTTTTTTTCTCGTTCTCACTCCACTGCTGTGCAATCCACCACTTTTAAACTCTTCAAGACTCACAACTCACAACTTCTCACTTCTTCTTCCCGCCAAACAAACTTGCAAAAAATCCCGGTTTACCCTCACCTTTTTTGCTCTTTGCGGAAGCTTGTTCCAGCTTTTTCTTAACCTCCAAAGCCGTCGGTTCTTCAGGATTTGATGCTAAAGCTTTTTGCACCTCAAGTTTCGCCATTGTGGTTTGATCTTGTTGAAAGTAACACATGGCTAACATAGCGTGGGCCTGACTGTGTTTCGGCTCGCGCTTCAGGGCTTCCCTCAACTCCAAACTTGCTTTAGCGTAATTTTTGCTGTCCATGAATCCTTGAGCTCGGCGGCAAGATCCATCGGCCAGCGAGTCTTTGACTTGGACTTTGGGCTGCGGTGGCGGTGGAGTTGCGGCGGCTGGGGTTGCTGGTGGTTTTGTGGCTGTGCTAGTTGGGGTTGTGGCTTTTGGGGGCGAAACCACTGCAACCGCACCACCGCCGAGGCGCTCTTTTCGCAGCAGGTAAACCATGTTGAGTTCGCTAATTTGAGCGATCGCATCTTCGGTTTCCTTAACTGATTCGTACTGCTTGAGAGCGAGTTTGCTAACTGCTGTTTTGTAAGCTTCTTCCAAATCTTTAGCGGTAGCTAACTGTTTGGCTGCTTCGCTTTCAATTTGCATTTTCGCCTGTTCTTTAGCGACGCGCTTGCCTATGGCTGCTAATAGCAGGTTGTATTCTTTGCGATCGCTTTCCTTAGAGAATTTGTTGTAGGCCGGATTGACCACTTTTGACAAAAATTGGTTGGCCCAATCTTTATCGGCTTGGTCTTCAAAAGAGCAAGTATCCGAATGCAAGCGGCGGGCGATTTTCGTGTAGCGCTTGCGGATCTCGCTATACTCTGCGTCTAAGGGAACTCCCAAAATTGCGTGCTGATCTGTAAAGTCATACTTGAACAGCCCTTTTGTCATTTCAAAAGACATAACTTTTACTCTCGCTTTCCTGGCTTTTCACTATTCTTTAATGTAGCCTGAGTCAAGGGGTTCTGACCCCCGTACGATCCCTGAACCCTTGCCGAGGGCGCGCTACCTCCAGGAAGATAAGGGAGGAACTGCTAGCAGTGCGCCGCTGAGTTCGGCGTGTATTCTGCCGTTTGTGGCCAAAACGCGACCCGAGTCGATCTTAAAGGCACTGCCGTCATAAGCTGTAATTTGACCTCCCGCTTCGGAGACGATGAGTACACCGGCTGCTACGTCCCAAGGGGCGAGTCCCCGTTCCCAGTATCCGTCCGATCGCCCCATCGCGACGTGTGCGAGGTCTAGGGATGCCGAACCGCTGCGCCGCACGCCTTGGGTGAGGTGAGTGAGATGACAGAATTCGGCATAATTATTGTCTGCGGTTTCGCGCCGATCGTACGCAAAGCCGGTTACTAACAAGCTTTTGCTCAATTCTGAGATTTGGGAAACTTCGATCGGCGAACGGTTGCACGTTGCTCCCAATCCTTTGCCTGCCCGAAACAATTCGTTATGAAAAGGGTCAAAAATTACTCCTATTTGTGGTATGCCGTCGATTAAAAGTCCGATCGACACGGCCCAAAAAGGATATTGGTGAGCATAATTGGTTGTACCGTCCAAAGGGTCGATCGCCCACAGGTATTTGCTATTTGCATCCCCTAATTTGCCGGATTCTTCGGCGAGGATGCCGTGGTCGGGTACGTGGCGGCCGAGAATTTCTAAGATGACGGCTTCTGAGGCTTTGTCGGCTTCTGTCACTAAATCGCCCGATCGGCCTTTTTCTTGAATGTTTTCTAATTTTCCGCAGAAAGATTTCAGGACGGAACCGGCGGCTAGGGCTGCTTCTGTGGCTATTTCTAAGAAGTTTTGCAGTTGATTGTCAGTCATTTGTTAGTTGTCAGTTGTTAGTTGTTAGTTGTTAGTTGTTAGTTGTTAGTTGTTAGTTGTTAGTTGTCAGTTGTCAGTTGTCAGTTGTTAGTTGTCAGTTGTTAGTTGTTAGTTGTTAGTTGTCAGTTGTTATAGCAGTCCTAAATCAGTCGCAAAATCGATCGAGATCAGAATCCTTGTAGTGCGAGCATCTTGCTCGCGTACTATTTTTCAAATCATTTAGGATTGCTATAGTTGTTAGTTGTTAGTTGTTAGTTGTCAACAGTCAACAGTCAACAGTCAACAGTCAACAGTCAACAGTCAACTATTTCTGATTTTGCTGGCGAAATTCTCCGGGGGTTTGGCGCAAAGCTCGTTCTGGATTCCACAGCCCTTTACCCATGAGTCTCGCCCATTCTTGAGCGTTGATGAGTCGCTGTTGATATTTTGTGTTGCGCGATCGCGCTGAGGCCAAAGCATAACCTTCTTTGACTAGCAGTTCGTTGAGCAGAACTTTATCTTGCCACAAGTAGGCTAGTTTGCGATCGAACTGGTCTTTCTCTTCGATGTCTGATTCTAACAATACCTGTTTTCCCCCAATTAGCTGTTCTAGTCTTTGTTTAGCCGCTTCTCCCCAAGGCTGCTGTTTTAAATCCGGCGCATCAATACCAATCAGCCTGATTTGTTCTAATAAGGCTATTTTGTCGGCTGTACTGATAACTTCGATTGTTTGCCCGCTGATGGCCCTTTCTACTTTGGCGATCGTACCTTGGGGCATTTCTGGTTTTTGGCAGCTAGCTAACAACAGACAAAGGGCGATCGCAAATAACCGATAGAGCATGGATAATTATTGGTAGTTGATAATTTATAAAATTGCCTCACTCTTCATCTAATGGCAAACCGGCTCTAACTTTACCTTTGCCGAAGTAGCGGCCGAATTGCAGTTCGTACACTTCGTCTTCGTCTTGCGTCTCTACCTCGATGTTGGAACGGGGATAGCAGACGCACAGCAGGGCATAACCTTCTTTTTGCAGTTCCACAGAAAGCCCCATTGCTTCTGGCTGGTGCAGTTCCCCCGACTTGACGCGCACCGCACAGGCGGTACAAGCGCCGTTGCGGCAGGAAAAGGGCAATTCTACTCCTTGGTTTTCGGCGCTTTGCAGGATGTAGCGGTCTTCGGGTACTCGCACGGTGTGGCGCGCTCCCGTTTGTCTGTTATGAATTTTAATTGTGTAAGAGCGAGTCATGGAATTTTAGATTTTAGATTTTAGATTTTAGATTGGGGTTTGCGGGGCCAAATCCTTTAGATGAAAGAGTTTGCCACACAGGGAGGAGAATCCGGCCTGCCCGTTTGACACCCTACCCCCCATTAAACAGCAAATTTATGCCGTTACCCCTTCCCAAATCAGATTTGTTCTGCTAAGATAGTTTAGCTGTGGCTAAATGAATTAATTTAGCCCTGGAGAGGTGGCCGAGCGGTTGAAGGCGCACGCCTGGAAAGTGTGTTTAGGGCAACTTAACGAGGGTTCGAATCCCTCCCTCTCCGTTAAGCAAGCTGTTTAGGCAAAAAAAACAGCTTGCAAAAAAAATCTCTGATCTGAGATAAATACTTTGAGCGAGATCCCTTGAATTCTTTTAGAAAAATCAAGGGATCTCGCTTTTATATTTTTGAGGGTAAATTACGGGCGATCGCGCCGAGAATAAACGCCCAGATAATGCCAATAGTAGAAAACCATAGTGAAGATCCTCCACCAATCGCCAGCGATATGGTCTAAGAGCGTCACTTAATTGTTTTTCCCATGCCCAATTTCCACATTAAATAAACAAGCTAGGTGAGATTTTAAAATAATCTCCTAGTGCCTTAGCTTGTGCTTTGCTAATCGCTCTTTTGCCGTTTACAACCTCAGAAACCACGCCACTCGATCCAATGATACCTACCAAGTCCGCTTGACGGGTGCCGCTGGATTCCATGATGTGTTGCAAAATCTCATGAGGCTCGGATTTGTCCATCGGATAATTTTCCGTCTCATAAACTTCAATCAGCGTGACTAACAACTTGTATAAAGCTCTCTCCTCTGGGGTGCGGTTTTTAGCGAACGTTAGCCGTTCTGCCACTGCCAGGAGGCGATCGTATTCCTCTTCGGATTCGATCGCCTTTGGAGCGATTTCTGCAAGCAAGTTGCTATAAGTGACTCGATCAAAAGTAAGGATCATTTTTCCATTTATCTTTGTCGTATTCAGCGTGGGTTAGGAAAAATTTGTAGAAAATAGTTTGCTCCTGGTAGTCGATATCGACAATCAGGCGATAGTCATTGCCTTTGATATTAAATACGGTGAAGTTTCCTACTGATTCGGCATCCCCGTAAATCTTGCGAACATCCTCCAAATTCTGCCATTCTGCTTTCTTTACAGTTGCGTTCCAGCTATCAATTTGATTTTTGACATCGGGGTACTGGGCAGCATCTTTACGGAGGTTGCGGAGCGAAATTAAGTGCATCGGTTTTTCTTTTATTTTTTATTGTGTTTTGCATAGTGATTGCTAATTGTTGACAGTTTGGCGTTGCTGATTCGCGGTATGAATCAACTTTTCCCTTGAAGTTACAAAACTCACCCTCAAGCGGGCTTATAGCAATTGGGAAATCTTGAATTCATACGGTGAATCAGCAACGCCGACAGTTTTGGTTGCATACTATGCTTATACTCTCATTTTGAGAGGCAAATGTCAAGGCCCGATCGAGTAAAAATTCTTTAACGCCCTCCAAGTGGGTTTTGTGTGTATAGGCGCGGTTAGAAACCGCAGGCTTTGTCTTTAATCCCACTCTGCCTCCCCCGACTCGATCCTCATCCTGTAAAAAAGCTTCTAGCAGCGTGGTTCGGGCGATTGCCTCGCAAATCAGAGTCAGCGTTTTAGCAGAGGCTCTACGCACGACAGGGTTGCGGTGATGTGCTAGAGCTTCCAGCAAAAAAGGAGTTGCAGGTTTGCCAATTGAGGCGAGAGTGTCGGCTAAACTCAGCCTCACCATTCCCTGCGAATCTCCCATACATTCGACCATCTTTTTGAGCAGTTCGCTGTCGTTGGGATTAAAAGTTGCGAGGGCCATTTGCTCCCTCACCGTTTGCAGCAAAGCGTCGCTTTCTGCTGGCTCAATTGCTGTTTGAATATCAGTCGGGGAATTTTAGATTTTAAATTTTAGATTTTAGATAGAGGTAATTTATATCGAACTTAGCATCAGCGAGATTTGCCCCTCTGAACGAAGTACCCTCAGCATTTCCAATCTCTCGAACAATCGCCGAGAAAGACACAAACGCAAACCAAAGATACAGCAGCGACAGCAAACCGAAACACATACCCCAAAACAGTTTGTGAGTGCTCAGAAAAGCGATCGCCGTTGCACTGAACAAAAAAGCCGCTGCGTAAGTCGCCACACTTCCAGCCGATGCGATCGCCACCTGTGCAAATTGGCCGCGAATCCGGGAACTCACAAAAAACATGAACACTCCGCCGATCGCCATTCCAGCAATAGCAGCCTGGGAATTATTATTAGTTGCAGTGCCAGCATAGAAAAATCCCAACAAAGCTCCTGATAGAATAGCAGAAATTGTTCGTGCCAATCTACCCGCTTTTGAGGTTTTTCGCTGTTTGCTGGCGATCGCCGAAGCGAAACCAGCAGCGCTCAAAACCCCGTACAGCAACAGAACAAAAGGCCAACTGGGAGAGTCCGGTACTTGTCCTTGGGTTCCCAAAATCAGTCGAGTCAGAACATCGCCCACAACCAAACAAATCGCGATCGCCCCAGCACTCAAAACAGCAATCTGTCGCCGAGAAAGCCCGATTTTCGCACCGAGAAAATTCGCACCCGCTAACTGAGCATTTCTAAAATTGCAGCCTCTAACATCCGCACCGCTGAAATCAGCACCGTTAAGAACTTGTCCTTGGAACGATCGATTTCGTAAAATTTGATTGCTAAAATTATGGGAATCCGAATACTTCATATTAGTAGAGGATGCTGGAAAATATATAAATCTGTGAGTGTTCCCGTCCCAGTTCAAAATCTAAAATGGTATGACTTATCGGCCCACTATCAAACAAATTTGGCATATTCTCGGTCTCGGAATATTGCTCGCACCAATACTACTCTACAACATTCCCTACTTTTTTCGTCCCCAACAAACAAACGAAGCCCGATCGCTCTTTCAAGGAATAGGCTACCGCAGGGAATTTCGGACTAATCCGCGTCCCACCCTAATTCACATTGTTAGCATCGACCTAAAAGCGCCGGGAATAGGAATTTTTGTCACTCCCGGAAACCCAACACCCGATTTAACAGAAACCCATGCCCGCACCGCTACTGAATTCCTGAAAGAATTTAAATTGCAATTAGCAGTCAACGGCAATTTTTTTTATCCCTGCATCGAGGAAGCACCTTGGGATTACTATCCCCGCAGTGGCGATCGAGTAAATAATGTCGGACACGCCATTGCCAAAGGCCAAGCTTATTCTCAACCACATTCAGGCTTTCCCACCCTTTGTTTTGATGCCAAAAACCGCGCTCAAATCATCGAAAACGGCACTTGTCCAGCAGGAACAGCCTATGCAGTTGCCGGAGATACTTTGCTGGTGAAAAATGGCAAACCCGTAGCCCAAAGTCACAAAGAACGCAAACAGGATAAACCCTATCCCCGTGCAGTCGCGGCGATCGACAAAACAGGCGACAAGTTGTGGTTAATTCTGGTCGATGGCAAGCAGAGGCTTTACAGTGAAGGGCTGAAACTGAGCGAAATAACTGATATTTCGATGCAGTTGGGAGCCGAGACAGTGCTAAATTTAGATGGCGGCGGGTCGGTAACTTTTGCAGTAGCATCGCCGTCAGGAGCGAAACTGTTGAATGCTCCGATTCAGAATAAAATACCCATGCAGGAACGTCCAATTTCCAATCATTTAGGATTTTATGCGCGGGAAAATTAGGGTTTTAAATTGTGCTTTAATCTCCGAGAAGCTGGGTTGAAAATAATTGTGTTGTCCCTTGCACCCAAGCCGCTGATTGTAAATGATCGGCGGTTTTAAGCACTTTTACAAAAAAAAATATGCCTCCGCCGACCAAATAAAGAGGGAACTTACTGCCCACTTTTTTAATAGAAAGTTTGGCTTTTATCGGCGTTATATTTCTTATTTGCTTTTGTCTAAAAATTACTGTGAGTAATTAAAAGTACAAAAAAGGATATTAAAATAACCGTTAAGTAAGCATGAGATAATATTAACTAAAGTACCTCACACTCTCAATATAATGATTAAAATAAGGAGCTAACTTGGCTCAGTATCCATAATTGCAGCGCTTCAAAATAGCCGCTTTGATACCTGGCAAACCCTGCACATTGCCAGCACAGAAACGGCAAATTGTTGATAAAGCAAATTCATGTAATGCAGTCCTTCATCGCTGGTAAATTCGGCGGTATTTCCCGCAATTCCATAGGTAATGCAGCGGAAAAAATGCCATAACTATCGCCCACAAGCTTCAGCCCTGGCTGGGGGATAAAGGTCGCCTCCCGGCTGAGAAATATGGGGATATTCCGCTAAACCCGCCCAGCTAAAGAAGCCACGATCCATGCCAATTGAGCTGACTCAACAGGTTTAGCAACATGAATCTGAAAACCTGCTTTCATCGCCTTTTGACTATCGTCCTCTCTAGCATAGGCCGTTAGCGCGGCAGCAGGAATTTGTCCCCCACCCTCGGCACTCAGTGTCCGTACCTGGCGAATTAGCGAATAACCGTCTTGCTCCGGCATTCCAATATCAGACAAAAGTACATCATATTTCTCAGGATTTGCCGTCAACATTGACAAAGCCTCAGTTGCCGAGGCGGCCGCGCAAGCTTCAACTCCATACTGCTCCAAGATTGTGGTGAATACCTCACGCATATCTAATTCGTCATCCACAACCAGAACTCGTATACCAGCCAATGATGGAATGTCAGCCATTGTCACTGCTGGTTGCTTTGGGCAATCTACTGGTTCTAAAACACTCTGCGTCGAACTTTCTTCTATGTCTGTTCGCAGCGGCAACCTCACGGTAAACGTTGCCCCCTGTCCCTCACCTGAACTGTCTGCATCAACAGTACCGCCGTGGAGTTCTACCAAATGGCGGACTATCGAGAGCCCTAGCCCCAACCCAGAGTCTTTTCGAGAGTAGCTGCTATCCGCCTGACGGAAGCGATCGAACACGTGGGGGAGAAAATCGGGGTGAATCCCCTTACCAGTATCCCGAATTTGGATTTGAGCCATGCCATCAATGCAGTCTAATGCGATGTCAACTTTGCCTCCGGCTTGGGTGAATTTAATCGCGTTTGAAAGTAGATTCCACAGCGTCTGCTGCAAGCGGCTCGGATCGCCCAACACTTTTGCGGTTAAAGGAGTGACGCTGGATTTAAGTTGAATATTTTTGGCTTCTGCTGCTAAACGAACCACCCCGATCGCATTTTCCACCAGTGGAGTCAGCTCAATTGGATAAGCGTCGATCCGAAACTTGCCTGTGGTAATGCGCGAAACGTCTAAGATGTCATCGATGAGCTGGTTTTGTGCTTTGGCGCTCCGCTCGATCGTTTTTAGCGCCTCGTCGGTTTTAGCCGCATCAAATTTTCGCAGGCGCAGCAACTGTGCCCAGCCAATCATCGCATTCAGCGGTGTCCGCAGTTCGTGAGAAAGCACGGACAAAAACTCATCTTTGGCGCGGTTGGCGTCCTCAGCAGCCGCACGAGCCAATTGTTCTTCAATCCGAAGGCTGCGTTCTGTCTCTAACTGTTTTTGCTCCGTGATATCCTCGATCGCCACCAGAATCATCTGTGTATCGCCGATCGGAGGCATTTTGCGGGCATTGAGCCGCATTATTTTACGCCCGATCTGCTCAAAGTCATGCTCGACCTCAAAATCTTTAAACTCGGTCTTTCCTGCCAGAATTTCTGTTAGGAGCGATCGCAACTTGGGAATATTCCACTGTCTGTTACCGAGATCGAATATCGAGTGTTGCTCAGTTTGGATCGGCATCACCTGAAACGTCTGGTAGAAAGAACGGTTGGCCGTGATCGCCCGCAGGTTTAGATCGAGCACTAGCAGCGGTTCCCGCACGGTTTCCACGATCGTTTCGGCGTAGTTTTTCGCTTCCATCAACTGCTGGGCGCTTTGTTTGAGTTCGTGGATATCCACCAACATCACCACAGCCCCGTCAATCTTGTTGTCGATCGTCCGATACGGTCGAATGTGCAGATCGTACCAACGACCGTCTCGATCTTGAACCTCCTTAACTTTCAAATTAAGCGTGCGGATCACCTCTAAAATCAGTTGCTCTAAGTCCGGCACTATCAACTTGTGAGTGATGTCGCTCAAAGAGCGGCCGACATCGCTAGAAATCAAGTTGAAGATGCCTTCGACTGCGGGAGTAAACAGGCGGACTCGCAGGTCGCCTCCCAGCATCAGGATCGGAATATTGATGCTGCCCAGCAGGTTCTGCAAATCGTTGCTGACCTTGGTTGATTCCACATTGCGCCGCTGCAATTCGTCATTAATCGTGTTCAGTTCTTCATTGGTTGCCTGAATCTCTTCTTTGGCGGTTTCGAGTTCTTCGTTCATGCTTTGCAACTCTTCGTTGCTCGACAAAATCTCCTCGTTGGCGGCTCTCAAATCTTGGTTGGCGGCTTGATGCTCTTGGACGATCGCTCCGAGGTGTTCTTTTGTGGTTTTCAGTTCCTGTCGCAGCCTCGCAATCTCCAGACTTTCATCGGTTTTCGGCTCGGAGTTGACTCTACCATTGTCCGCTACCTCCGAAGACGCAGCGGTCTGCGGCTCGTCTTGAAACAGCACTAAAAAATAGTCTTTACTCGCAGCGCCGACTTGGAATGGAATCACATTAATTCTCACCTGCCGGAGGATCTCGCCCTCTCTAATTTGCAACCTTTCGCGGGCGATCGGCTGCTTCTGCTGTGAGGCCTGTTGAATTGCAGTCCGCAGTTCGACGCGCAATCCTTCTTTTGCCATTCTCAGCAGGTTTAAGCTCGCCCTACCGGGTGCCGGTTCTAGGTAGGCATTCGTCTGTCCCCGAAACTGCAAAATCTCGCTGGCGCTGTTAATCACGACCCCGACAGGGGCATAGTGATTCAAAACAATGCGATCTGCCTCTTTCTCCATTTCAATTTCGTCCAACCTTTCCGTCTGCACCGGTAAAGTATTGATGGCTGTCAGATGATAGCTGCTAGCAGTTAAATCAATGTTGAGCCAATGCGACAGCAGTTTTTTAGCATAAATTTTGTTCTTTTTGTCGAATAGCGCAAACAATTCTGCAAAGTCACCAACCGTTTCTGAAGTGCCTAACATCAAAAAGCCGCCAGGGCCGAGTCCGTAGTGGAACATTGGCAGCAGTTTTTTTTGCAGCGGGGTTCCCAGGTAGATCAGCACGTTCCGACAGGTAATCAAATCCATCCGCGAAAACGGCGGATCGCTAATCAAATTTTGTCTGGCAAAAACGCAGAGTTCGCGCACGGGCTTAGCGATTTGGTATCCGCCCTCGACTTGAACGAAGAACCGGTGCAGGCGTTCGGGCGAAACATCGGCGACTTGGCCCGCCGCATAGAAGCCGCTGCGGGCGTGGGCGATCGCACTTTCGCTGATGTCTGTGGCATAAATTTGAATCGGCAGGTTAGTAGTTCGATCTGCTAAAAACTCTAGCAAACAGATGGCGATCGAGTAAGCTTCTTCACCCGTCGAACAGCCGGCAATCCAAATTCTGATCGGTGTTTTCGGCGATTTATCTTTGACGATTTCGGGAAATATCTTGCTGTTTAAGGCCTCAAAGCTTTCGGGGTCGCGGAAAAAGCTGGTGACATGAATTAAGACATCGCCGTACAGCGCCGTTACTTCGGCCGGGGTGTTTTGGAGATATTTGGCATAATCTTCGATCCGATCGAGTTTGTACAGCAACATCCGCCGCTGCATCCGCCGCTTCAAGGTGGTTTGCTTGTAGTGAGTAAAGTCAACTCCTGTAGCCGATCGCAGCAAACTGTAGATAATGGCGATCGCATCTTTAGATGCGATCGCATCTTCGCCGGCGACCGATTCTGTTGGAGGCCGATCGGCAATGTAGGGATGACGGCCGATCTCTGCTATTTTTTGGGCAATTTTTTCCGGTGTCAAGATAAAGTCTACCTGACCCGTCGCCACCGCAGTGTTCGGCATACTGCTGACTTGTGCCGATTCTTCGCATTGGGCAAAAGTAATACCCCCTGCTGCTTTAATCGCTTTTAATCCTCGGGCACCATCGCTGTCGCCCCCGGACAGAATGACGCCGATGGCTTTGTTTCCCCGTTCTTCGGCGAGGGAAAACAGAAAGGTATCGACGGACATAAATATGCCCCGTCCTGTGCCCCGAGGCAGGAGCTTTAGCATCCCCCGATCGATGGTCATGCTAACATTTGGGGGGATGACGTATACCTGATTTGGTGCTACAGCCATCTCGTCTGTCACCTCATGCACCTGCATCTGGGTCGATCGACCCAGAATTACACTCAACGCACTTTCCTGATTCGGCAACATATGCTGAATTATTACAAACGCCATGCCTGTATCGATCGGCAAATGGCTCAGTAATTCGATAAATGCTTCCAATCCACCTGCAGAGGCTCCAATTCCGACGACTGGAAATAAGTCGTTTTGATTGTTTTGCTGGTTTCGAGCTGCTTCGATATCAGCTTTCATATCTGCTTTCATATCTGCTTTAGGTTGAGATTTCTTGGAATACTTTCCTGGAGTCATTTTTTTATACCAAATATCTTGCTTTGTCGGTATTATGTGGGTATTATCCTAATATTTTTATGGCATATATATACACATTATCTATATGCCATAAAATAAAGGATGAGGCATCTACCTGCCGATATATTTAGGCGAACTCGGCGCGTGCGATCGGGCGATTTTATCCTGATGTTTTAATTCTTATGGTGGAGATCCCCCAAGGAAACGGAAGTTGTGGAAACTCTGGTTTTTACAGCGTTCAAAGACTATTTGGGTAGTTATTTAGATTTTGTCGATCGCGCCGAACCGGTGACATCGGCCGCAAAGTTAGATAATATCTTACCAGCTCAATTGCGCTATCTGCGGTATCGTTCCGAAAAAGACCCGACCAGGGGAATGTTTAACTAAACAAGCGAGAAGTCCCGCGCCAAACACGGTACTCCTTTGAGCGACGGGATGAAAGCGCACAAAGTAAGTGGATTGAATACCCAATTACTTTGTAATTATCTTTGCCGATCGGCAAAACTTTTGATAAAATTTTTACTAAAATAGTAATTACCAGTAAAGTAAATGCTGCACAAGGTTGTGAAAGTTAGTTTATAAAGCGCAGTTAGCAGGAATCGCTGTGAAGGTTATTGAAGAAAGTTACACTTCCAAGTTTTCTGTTTGAGAGAATGAACCTTGTGTCAAGCATTCGGAGTATTCTGATGCCTTCATTCCTGATATTTGTTGCAGCATTACCATCTCTATCTCGGTCAGTACCGAGTGTGAGGACAAACCCACTCGCGAATACTAAAGACGGATGGAACAGCCGTTTCTGCTGTTGGAGGGAAGGTAAGTCCAATCTTTTATGAGGCTGCATAGAATCTGATTCCCCCTAACCCCCTTTAATAAGGGGGGGACAAGATTCTTTTCTTTCGTCCCCCTTCTTAAGGGGGATTTAGGGGGATCGTGATATGTGCAACTTCACATTAAATTGGTATAAGTCCAATTTAAGGCACTCCCCTAGGAAGACAGGAGCCCGCGCTGTATGCGATAGCATCAGCGCTGGGTAGTTCGCGCGGTTCTACGGCAAGAAATGGACCCAAGAGTATATTCACGGCTTTTTGTTCAATTTGGAACGGAAGCTGCCACAATTGGTAAGTAACAAGAATTAATTTTAATACAAGCTTCAGCCACTATACTAATAAGTGTAGGTTGGCATGAGGAAAATGCCAATGGTCAAAAAAAATCGCAATGTAGTTAGTTCCAATTCAGAAAGCAAAGTCAAAATCGGACTTTCGCTGACTCCTTCTAGTGCCGATCGATTAAACGCGATCGCTCGAAAGCTCGGAATATCAAGGTCGGAACTCCTAGAACGCTTGGCAAAAGGCGCTCTGGATATTTCCAGCGACAAGACGGAAGTTACTGTCACTTGGAAAAAAGGTGAAGAAACTGCGGTAGAGTCCGCTGACTTGCAAGAGGAAACAGCCGAAGAAAGCGACATCAATGACGCTGTAACGGCAGAAACTCTATTGGACTCGGTGAGTGTACAGCCAAATCCGCTGCAAGCAAGTTACGAATCTTTACAGCAGCAGTTGGCTGAACGGGAAAGTTCGATCGCTTCTTTGCAGCAGCAATTCGCCACCGAAAAGCAAAATCTCGAAAGCCAATTAGCCGAAACTGTAGCGAAGTCGAGTTACGAATCTTTACAGCAGCAGTTGGCTGAACGGGAAAGTTCGATCGCTTCTTTGCAGCAGCAATTCGCCACCGAAAAGCAAAATCTCGAAAGCCAATTGCAGGAAACTGTAGCGAAGTCAAGTTACGAATCTTTACAGCAGCAGTTGGCTGAACGGGAAAGTTCGATCGCTTCTTTGCAGCAGCAATTCGCCAGCGAAAAGCAAAATCTCGAAAGCCAATTGCAGGAAACTGTAGCGAAGTCGAGTTACGAATCTTTACAGCAGCAGTTGGCTGAACGGGAAAGTTCGATCGCCCAATTGCAGCAGCAATTCGCCACCGAAAAGCAAAATCTCGAAAGCCAATTAGCCGAAACTGTAGCGAAGTCGAGTTACGAATCTTTACAGCAGCAGTTGGCTGAACGGGAAAGTTCGATCGCCCAATTGCAGCAGCAATTCGCCACCGAAAAGCAAAATCTCGAAAGCCAATTAGCCGAAACTGTAGCGAAGTCGAGTTACGAATCTTTACAGCAGCAGTTGGCTGAACGGGAAAGTTCGATCGCTTCTTTGCAGCAGCAATTCGCCGAAAAAGACCAGCGGGAACAGGAGTTTCAGCAGCAGCTAGCAGAAAAATCGAGTTCGATCGAATCTTTGCAGCAGCAGTTGGCTGAAGGGGAAAGTTCGATCGCTTCTTTGCAGCAGCAATTCGCCACCGAAAAGCAAAATCTCGAAAGCCAATTGCAGGAAACTGTAGCGAAGTCAAGTTACGAATCTTTACAGCAGCAGTTGGCTGAACGGGAAAGTTCGATCGCTTCTTTGCAGCAGCAATTCGCCAGCGAAAAGCAAAATCTCGAAAGCCAATTGCAGGAAACTGTAGCGAAGTCAAGTTACGAATCTTTACAACACCAGTTGGCGGAACGGGAAAGTTCGATCGCTTCTTTGCAGCAGCAATTGGCCGAAACAGAACACCGGGCACAGGAATTTCAGCAGCAGCTAGCATCCAAGTCCAGTGCTCTGGAATCTTTGCAACAGCAAGTCGCCCAAACAGAAAGTTCGATCGCCCAATTGCAGCAGCAATTAGCTAGCGAAAAGCAAAATCTCGAAAGCCAATTAGCCGAAACTGTACCGAAGTCAAGTTACGAAAGTTTGCAGCAGCAATTAGCTACCGAAAAGCAAAATTTCGCACAGCAATTGCAGCAAACCGTGTTGAAGTCGAGTTACGAATCTTTGCAGCACCAGTTGGCAGAAAAGTCAAGTGCGATCGGCGACTTCCAAGTTCAACTGACCAAGTTGCAATATCTGGAAAATCAATTGAACCAGAGTGCGGCGATACAGCGAAATTACGACGCTTTGCAGCAACAGTCTCAAGAACAGCTAAGAACCATCAAAGCTTTACGGGAACAGCTAGCTCAAGTGCAGGCTGTGGCTGGGATTGGCGAAGCTTATCTCAACAAGTGGCGCCGTCGCTGATTCTCTCATCAGCACGGCACAGTCTAACGCTTCGGGTGCGCCCGGAGCAATTTACCCCTAAAACAAAACGTCCTCTAAACTCGGCCTCCTTCCTCTTGTAGCCATAGATTTCAACCTGTGGCTACAAGAGCTTTTTATTGCAAAATATGAGCATACTATTAAGAAATATTACAATAAATAAATTATGACGAGCGATCGCACCTCTCAACGCAAATCCCGCGTGACGGTCATCGGAGGCGGAATTGGCGGGCTCACAGCAGCAGCCCTGCTGGCCCGCAGAGGATACAAAGTGCTAGTCTTAGACCAGGCGATCGTCCCTGGCGGGTGCGCTTCCACCTTCAAGCGCAAAGGCTTTACCTTCGATGTCGGCGCCACGCAGGTTGCAGGATTGGAACCCGGAGGAATTCACCACCGAATTTTCTCAGAATTAGACATAGAACTTCCCGCCGCCACACCCTGCGATCCCGCTTGTGCGGTGTTTTTGCCGGGAGAAACCGCACCGATTAGCGTCTGGCGAGACCCGCAAAAGTGGCAGCAAGAAAGGCAGCGGCAGTTTCCCGGAAGCGAACCTTTTTGGCAATTATTATCTGCATTGTTCAAAGCTAGCTGGAAATTTCAAGGACGCGATCCAGTTTTACCGCCCAGAAACTTATGGGATTTCTGGCAATTAATTCAAGCAGTTCGGCCCGATACTCTAATTACTTTGCCATTCACTTTTATGACGGTGGGAGATGCTTTGCGGCTGTGCGGGTTGGGCGACAATTTGCGCTTGAGAACTTTTCTGGATTTGCAGTTAAAATTGTATTCTCAAGTTGATACTGAAGAAACGGCGCTGCTTTACGCGGCGACGGCTTTAGGAGTTTCGCAAGAGCCCCAGGGATTGTATCATCTACAAGGAAGTATGCAGGTATTGAGCGATCGACTCGTAGGCGCGATCGAACTCTACGGCGGCCAAGTGCTGTTGCGGCATACAGTTGAAAGTATTGTCACCGCCAACGGCAAAGCCACCGCTACAGTGATTCGCAATCAAAAAACAGGCGAAGTTTGGACAGAAACTGCCGATCGCATTGTTGCCAACGTGACCGCGCAAAATTTAGTAAAATTGTTGTCAACCGAGCCGATTTTAGGAAATTTAACTGATAATTTAACTGATAATTTATCCGTTAAATCAGAAAGTTCAGAGACAAAAAACCAACTCCCCCATCAAATGGCAGGCTACAAATATCGAGTCGATAAATTGGCGCCCGCATCCGGTGCTTTCGTGATATATTTGGGAGTGCATGAAAGCGCCATTCCAGCAAATTGTCCGCCCCACCTTCAGTTTCTCTACGATTACGAAGGCGAGATTGGTGAGAATAATTCATTATTTGTGTCTGTCAGTCATCCGGGAGATGGCCGAGCACCGGAGGGAATGGCGACAATTATCGCTTCGTCATTTACTGATACTCGAATGTGGTGGAATTCGGTTGATTATGAGGGATTGAAGGAAAAATACAGCGCAGGGGCGATCGCCCGTTTGAGCGAATATTTCAATTTAACAGCAGGGGCGATCGTACATCAAGAAGCCGCCACACCCCGCACCTTTGCCCGCTATACAGCGAGAGATAGAGGCGTTGTGGGTGGTATCGGGCAGCGAATACCAACCTTCGGCCCCTTCGGATTTGCCAACCGCACACCAATTAAAAATTTGTGGTTAGTCGGCGACTCCACCCATCCCGGAGAAGGAACTGCCGGTGTTTCTTATTCTGCTTTAACAGTCGTGCGGCAAATGGAAGCCGCCTCTAAAATCTAAGAGGACACGGCAATGCCGTTTCCCTACACCAAAAATAATTAATCGCGCTGGTGAAAGAGGACACGGCAATGCCGTTTCCCTACCCCAAAAATAATTAATCGCGCTGGTGAAAGAGGACACGGCAATGCCGTTTCCCTACCCCAAAAATAATTAATCGCGCGACAGATGTAACTATCGCGCGATTAATTTTAGGGAATAGTCAACAGTTAACAGTTAATATCAATTCCGGTTGCATCGGAATTAATATCACCCGAAATCAGGAGACGGCAGTGCCATGTCCCTACAATAAATCTGGCGTAGGGAAACGGCACTGCCGTGTCCTCTATATCATTCCGGCGCAGCCGGAATTGATATAACAGTCAACCATCATTCCGGTGTCACCGGAATTGATATCAACTACATTCTCTAACTACTTGATAGAAATCTTTGCGCCCACAGCTTCAAGCTGTTTCTTCAATTCTTCAGCAGCTTCCTTAGCAATAGCTTCCTTAACTGCCTTCGGTGCGGCTTCTACCAAGTCTTTCGCTTCCTTCAGGCCCAGACCGGTAATCGCCCGGACTTCCTTCAGAATCGCGATTTTCTTGTCAGCAGGAACTTCTTCCAACATGACAGTAAACTCAGTTTGTACTTCTACTTCTTCTTTCTCAGCAGCAGGGCCACCCATCATCATCATGCCGCCGACAGGAGCAGCAGCGCTGACGCCAAAAGCTTCTTCAATTTGCTTGACCAATTCAGATGCTTCGAGCAAAGTCAAAGACTTAAGTTTATCCAAGATTTCATCAGTTGCAGTAGACATTTTTTGAACTCCTAGTTCGATTTGATTAATTGTCAGTTGTCAGTTGTCAGTTGTCAGTTGTCAGTTGTGAATTTTAAGTTCCAGATTTCTTAATTCAAAACTCAAAGTTCAAAACTCAAACTATTTAAGCAGATGCGCTTTCTGCTTCAGGTTCTGCTTCAGGTTGTGCTTGTGCTTGTGCTTCTGCTTCAGGTTGTGCTTGTGCTTGTGCTTCTGTTTCAGGTTGTGCTTCTGCTTCTGCTTCTACTTCTGCTGAACCGCCGTCTTTTTCAACATAAGCTTTAAGACCGCGAGCGATCGAAGTAGGAACTTGATTGATACCCACAGCCAACTTGGTTGCGACACCGTTGATAGCGCCAGCAATTTGAGCCATGAGTTGTTCTTTGGACGGCAGATCGGCTAATGCTTTAACATCAGCTTCTTTCAGCACCCGTCCTTCCATCACGCCGCCGCGAAGTTCAGTCTTCTTAGAGACTTTTTGGAATTCTTGGTAAGCTTTAATCGCGCCGCCAATATCTTCTTGCACGAACACAAACGCCGACGTACCAGTTAGCAATTCCTGTATCGGCTGCCAAGTGTCGTTGCCTTCAACAGCAATTCGCATCAGCGTGTTTTTTGCCACTTGGCAACTGCTGCCTTTCGGACGCAAACGCCGACGCAAATCTGTGATTTCAGCAACAGTTAAGCCCGTGTAATCGATCGCGATTACCAGTTGAGATTCGCTCAAGGTTTGCTTGAGGTCTGCAATAATCTCATTTTTTACTGCTAAACTTTTGCCCATACTTATTTCACCTCCTTTTAGGATCGAAAATTGCCCGTCAAAAACCCCGACCTTCGAGCCGGGGCAGAGAATTAAAAATTAACAAGTCAGAATTAAAAATAGAAAATTTCTAATCTTTGAGTCTTGAGTTTTTATTTCTTCAGCCTCGGCAGGAAATTAAGCGATCGGCACCTGCGGTCTTCAGCTTATTGATTTTTGATTAGGCTATCATCAGAAGGCAGACATTAGCAAGGGTATGACACAAATCTTGTGAGAGACTTACACAGACAGCCGAAGCTGTCTTTTACCTTCTGCCTTCTGCTTAATTCTTTCTACGCAGCATCAAGTTTGGTATCGCGCAGAGCACTGATATCGACTTCGATCGACGGGCCCATTGTTGCGGATACGTACAAAGTGCGCCAGTAGCGACCTTTAGCACCCGAAGGACGGTTGCGGTCAACAGTTTCTTGCAAAGCATGAAGGTTGACCAGCAAATCTTCCGCTGAGAAAGCTGCCTTGCCAAACATAACATGAACGATGCCAGTTTTATCGGCACGGAATTCTAGTTTACCACCTTTAAACTCGTTGATCGCCTGAGCAATGTCAGTCGTCACCGTGCCACCTTTCGGAGAAGGCATCAAACCGCGCGGGCCCAACAACCGGCCCAATTTTGCCACCAACGGCATCACGTCTGGGGTAGCAATCAGACAATCGAAGTCCATCATGCCCTTCTGAATTTCATCGATCAACTCTTCAGAACCAGCAATATCCGCGCCGGCATTCAGAGCTTCTTTAACTTTTTCGCCCTTAGCAATCACCGCAATTCTGACTACTTGACCAGTTCCTTTTGGTAGCGATACAGTTGTCCGCAACTGTTGGTCAGTATATTTCGGGTCAATTCCCAAACGGATGTGAGCTTCAGCAGATTCGCCAAACTTAGCGGTTGCTGTTTCTTTCAAAAGTTGCAGAGCTTCCAGCGGTAGGTAAGGTCTCTCTTCAACTTTCTTTTGAAGTTCTTGCAGTCTTCGGGATACTTTCTTTGCCATTGTTATCTCCTGGGGTCAGTCGATTTTAGATTTTAGATTTTAGATTTTAGATTGAACTTATCAGCCAATCCGATCTCTAAAATTTGTTCGGTTCGATTCTTAGCGAAGCTTTGCTTCTCCCCCTGAATCGATCGATTTTGGATTTTGGATTTTGGATTTTGGATTGAAGATTTTACCTTCACAATCAGGAATTACTGACAACTGCCAACTATCAACTATCAACTGACAACTGCCAACTATCAACTGACTTTAATCCGCGATCGCCACGCCCATATTTTTAGCCGTTCCTGCCACAATTTTCATAGCAGCCTCAACATCATTAGCATTGAGGTCAGGCATTTTGGTTTCAGCGATTTCTCGTAACTGAGCCTGTGTAATCGACCCTACTTGCTTGCGGTTAGGTTCTCCCGAACCCTTAGCAATGCCAGCGGCTTTTTGAATCAAAACCGACGCCGGCGGAGTTTTGAGAATAAACGTAAAACTGCGGTCTTCAAAAACCGAAATTTCTACCGGAACAACTAGACCTGCTTGGTCTGCGGTTCTAGCATTGTACTCCTTGCAAAACATCATAATATTGACGCCGTGCTGACCCAGGGCTGGGCCGATCGGAGGAGCTGGGTTGGCTTTTCCCGCCGTAATCGCCAACTTAATTACTGCAACAACTTTCTTTGCCATTAGTTAGTTCTGTTTCTGAACCTGATTGAACTCCAATTCTACAGGCGTATCGCGCCCAAAAATCGAGAGTAAAACTTTGAGCTTGTTTCGTTCCGGGCTAACTTCAATCACATCACCTTCAAAATCCTTAAACGGCCCGGAAAGTACCACAACGTGGTCTCCAGCAGACATCGATACTTTGACAACTGGTTCTGATTCCTGAGCGTTTCTGAAGATCCGTTCTACTTCCGAATGACTCAGAGGTAGCGGCTTGACGTGACCCCTGCCGCGCCCGTAGCGGCGTTTCTGCTCTGCCCCGACAAAATTAATTACATTCGGGGTATTCTTGATCACCTGCCACGTATCCTCGTCCATAAACATACGGATGAGTACGTAGCCGGGAAAGATTTTTTCATCTGACTGCCGCCTGGAACCGTCTTTGCCGACTTTGATCGCCGGAGTTTGCGGAATTTCGACTTGAACGATGCGATCGGCAACATCCAAAGTTTGAATCCGCTGCTGCAAGTTTGCCTTCACGCGCTTTTCGCAGCCAGAGGCAACTTGAACAGCATACCAGCGAGCATCAATCTCCGGCACATCTGGCGATGCTGCCTGTCCCGTCGCTTCTGTGGAATACTCAGATTCTTCTGATGCAAAAGTCATGGCCCAAACACCTTTCCCGCGCCCCAGTTAAAGAAATTATCCACCAAATAGATCAGGCTTGCTGAGAGGATTACCATCAAAAGCACGGCCAAAGACTCGCTGATTAGCTGCTGCCTGCTGGGCCAAACCACTTTGTCGAGTTCTTCTCTAGTTTCCTTAAAAAAACCCGCAGGGTTAAACCCAGGCGCCGTTATTTCTTGAGTTTCTTGAGCTTCGTCTTTTTTCGCCACGATTCAATCCCCCTTGCGATTTTAGATTTTAGGTTTTAGATTTTAGATGGTGTGAGTGGCCCGCGGCTCTCAGATTTTGTGACACTAACCACTTACGCCCAAGTCCCAAATCTCTAATCTAAAGCCACGACTTTTTTACAAGCCCAACCAATCAACGGCGTAAATGCCGATCGCCGAAACCGACGATCGAAAAGCCACACCGAGCATTTGTTGATGGCATTTTTTGCGAACCGCCCACAAAAACTAATTCTACCCGAAAGTTTGCGGTTTTGACTGTTGCCAGCCAATAGTCCGGGCGCTTTCGGGCAGAATTTAAAGTTTGGTGATTCAGCGCGCCCTGGAGGACTTGAACCCCCGACATCAGGTTTTGGAGACCTGCGTTCTACCAACTGAACTAAGAGCGCACAGGTGAGGTTGCTGAAATTCGCTTAACCTCTAGATTTCTATTTTAACACAGTGCGCTCGTAAATGGAAAACTTTTTTTTGATTTTTTTTGATTTCCCATGAACCATGAACCAAGGGAAAGCTGGGTGCATTCCTACAGGGAGCGATCGAACCGCTGTTTGACGCGAGTAGCTTTGCCCACCCGATCGCGCAGGTAGTAAAGTTTTGCTCTGCGGACTTTCCCGCGGCGCATCACTTGGATCGTGGCGATGCGGGGCGAGTGAATCAAAAACACCCGTTCCACTCCGACGCCCTGAAACACTCGGCGGACGGTGATTGTTTCATTAATCCCGCCGTTACGCATGGCAATTACAGTCCCTTCATAGGGCTGAACCCGTTCTTTGCTGCCCTCTTTAATTTTCACGCCGACTCGCACTGTGTCGCCGACGTAAATTTCGGGGAGTTGTTTATTTAGTTCTTGCTTGACTCTATTTATTTCTTCCGTTTCTATAGAACGGATTATTTCTGCGCCTTTCATGGGATTTACCAAAACTCACAATCCCTTATCATATATCGAAATGCCCGTTTTATGTCAAAAAATTTCTATGTTAGATAGCTCTGGGGTCGTATTTCTGCAACTGGGGGCAATGGCTGCACTGGCCTTGTACGTCGCCGCCAACTTGGGGGCAAACGATGTCGCTAACTCGATGGGGACATCAGTAGGCTCGAAGGCGCTAACCCTGCAGCAGGCAATAATTGTTGCAGGCATACTGGAATTTTCCGGCGCAGTGCTGTTCGGCCAAGGAGTTTCCGAAACTCTGGCAACAGGAGTTGTGAATGCAGATGTGTTCTCTACTCAGCCGCAAGTATTTTTAATCGGGATGGTGTCAGTGCTGATAGCTTGCGGGATCTGGCTGCAAATCGCTACCAGTCGAGGTTTGCCGGTTTCTTCATCCCATGCAGTGGTGGGCGCGATCGCGGGTTTTAGCTGCGTGGCGGCCGGAATTAATGCGGTTGATTGGCGAACCATCGGCACCATCTCCCTAACATGGGTGGCGACACCTTTTGCTAGCGGTGCTTTAGCCGCGCTATTTTACAGTGGGGTGAAGTATTCGATTCTCGATCGGCCAGATCCTCTATCTCAAATGCGCGAGTGGATACCTTGGCTGAGTGCAGCACTGCTGAGCGTATTTGGCATAATTGTACTGCCGTCTATTGTGGATGTCGCTTTGGTGCAGACAGGAGCGATCGCCGCCGCGCACGATCGATTTGGCTGGAATCTTCCCATTCACGATATTGTCATTGGCATCGGGAGTATTGGGGCGATCGTCCTCACACTCAATAGCTGGAAAAAATTAGAATCAGTTGAGAAGGAAGAAGGTTCGGCAGCGGATTTTGTAACGGATGTAACGGATGTAACGGATGCAAGGAATAAGAAAGAGGGAATATTTTCCCAATCTCCCACTCTCCCCCTCTCCCCCTCTCCCCCTCCCCGCCACTCTCTGATCGAGCAACAAATGGCGAGATTTCAAGTTTTGAGCGCCTGTTTTGTAGCATTTGCCCACGGTTCCAACGACGTAGGAAATGCAGTTGCTCCCCTAGCTGCGATCGCCTACATCCGGCGCACAGGTTCCTTTCCCTCAGAGGATTTCAGCGTTCCCCTGTGGATTTTAGTCGTCGGAGGCGTAGGAATAGTCATCGGTTTAGCAATTTGGGGCAAAAATGTAATTGCCACAGTCGGCGAAAAGATCATCCAACTGCAACCCAGCGGCGGATTTTGCGCCGAATTAGCCACAGCCACCACAGTCTTGCTAGCATCCCGCTTCGGTTTGCCAGTTTCCACATCCCACGCTTTAGTCGGTGCAGTTGTCGGAGTCGGACTTGTCAAAGCTTGGAAAACAGTACGCTGGGAAACTTTGCTGTCAATTGGTTCGGCTTGGCTGGTGACAATTCCGATCGCAGCCGCTTTGGGTGCTAGCATTTTCAGCATCGCCCAATGGATTTTAGTCAAATAAACGCAATTCGATCGATCGCGCCCAACGGCCGCTCAATCACTTAATTTCTGTTTCAAGCAAAGGTTTAGCTGTCTGGCCAGCACCTCAACACAGGGCTTTCTCAACATAGTAAGGTGATTGCCAGGAACTCGAATCACTTCTACTCTTTGGGTCGTTAAATCGCTCCAGCCAAGAGTCGGATCTTGATGGTTCGTGCTGAGCTTTTCCCCGGATCTAAACAAAGTAATTCGGCGCGGATAAATTTTCGGTACATAGCTGAGAGTTGCTTGACTGTTAGCCTGAAATACAGTAAACATTGAGGGAATTGCCAGCTCGCGCCAGCTTTTTTGTTTTGACTCCTGAGATAAGATACTAACCATAACAGCCTGTTTCCAATTCCAGCCATACCAAAACTTAGTTACCCAATTAAGCAGCTTATTTAAATTAGGGAACCGCGCTGCAATTCCGCCAAAATGGACATTTTCCGCAGCCGCCACCAAGCGAAAATAATCTAATATAAAAGGCCAAATAGAGCGCGAAACAGTAGTCAGAATAAACTTGCAACCGTCCCAAACAGAAGGTTTGTTAGCAGGAATCGGCGCTAAAGTATCGAGCACAGCCAGCAAAGCCACTTCATCCCCCGCTGCGAGTAACTGTTGAGCCATCTCAAAAGCAACCAAACCCCCAAAAGACCAGCCTCCTAAAAAATAAGGCCCTTTTGGTTGAACGGTACGCAAGGCTGCGATGTAGTCAGCCGCCATGTCTTCAATGCTAGTTAACGGAGAACTTTCGCCGTCAATTCCTTTAGGTTGCAGCCCGTAAAACGGTTGATTTTCTCCTAGCTGAAATGCTAACTCGACATAAGGAAATACCACGCCAAAGATGGGATGGACGCAGAAGAAAGGCGGATTTTTACCGCGAGGCTTAATTGCCACTAACGGCGACCATTCCTCAGAATTTGTTCCTGAATCTAGCGAATCTGCTAAACCTTCAATTGTCGGATTTAAAAAAAGAGCAGACAGCGACAACTCGCGCTCAAATTGCTGGTTGATCTCATTGATGAGGCGGATTGCGAGCAGGGAATCTCCACCCAAATCGAAGAAGTTATCCCGAATGCCAACAGGCTCTGTGTTAAGGATTTTTGACCAAATTTTGGCGAGGGTTGACTCGGTTGGCGTGCGAGGTGCAATGCAGCTTTTATCTGTTGAATTGCTAGTGAGATTCTGCGGCGATATTAGGCGGTTGCGATCGATTTTGCCATTGGGAGTTAGGGGCAGAAAGTCGATCGCCACAAAGACATGGGGAATCATGTAATTGGGCAGTTGTTGTTTGAGAAAATTACGCATTTCCCAGGGATTAAGCGTCTGATTTTGATGGGGAACGACATAAGCAACTAGGCGCTTGTTTCCAGACAAATCATCTTCAGCAACCGCCGCTGTTTCTTTGACTGCGGGATGCTGAAGCAGCAGCGCTTCAATTTCTCCCAATTCTATTCGATAACCGCGAATTTTTACCTGTTCGTCAGTGCGGCCTAAAAACTCAATATTGCCGTCGGGAAAATAGCGAGCTAAGTCACCAGTTTTATAAATTCGTTCTCCCGCTTTCTCGCTAAACGGATTAGCAATAAATCGCTGGGCGGTTAATTCGGGGCGGTTCAGGTAGCCTCGCGCCAATCCGCTGCCGCCGATGTACAATTCACCGGGAATTCCAACGGGTACAGGCTGTAAATTTTTATCTAAAATATAGAGTTGAGTGTTAGCTATTGGGCGGCCGATGGGCGGTTTTTTGCGTGAAGCGAAGCTATCCCGCAGGGAATCGCAAATTTCGGACAAACTCGACCAGACAGTCGCTTCTGTAGGGCCGTAAGCGTTAAAAAATCTGCGCCCAAAACCCCAGCGTTTCACCACATCCGGGGAACAGGATTCGCCAGCACAGATGATTGTTTGCAGTGCGGGAAGTTCGGCGTTTGGAAGGACTGCTAGCAGCGACGGCGGGAGGGTAGCGTGGGTAATAGCATTGTCCTGCAAAAATTGGATTAATGTTTGTCCTGGCAACAAAGATTCTTTCTTGGCTAAGTAAAGTGTTGCTCCGGTTCCCAAGGCCATGACAATCTCAAAGATTGAGGCATCAAAACTCAGGGAGGCAAATTGCAAAATGCGGTGATTTGAGTTTAAGTTAAAAGCTGCTATTTGAGCTAGGGCTAAGTTGTAGAGTCCCCGATGTTCGATTAAAACGCCTTTGGGTTTTCCGGTTGAACCCGATGTGTAAATGACGTAAGCTAGGTTTTCTGGTAGGATATTTGTAGTTGAATTTTTAGAGCTTTGTCTGGCGATAATTTCTCTGTCGGAGTCCAAACACACTACTGAAAAAACTCCGTAATTTTCCGGCTGCGTCAAGTTTTGGGCTAAGTGCTGCTGAGTCACCAAAATCGACACCTGAGCATCTTCTAACATGAAGTTAAGGCGCTCTTGAGGATAAGTTGGATCTAAAGGCAGGTAGGCTGCGCCTGCTTTTATAATGCCTAAGATGCCGACGATCGCATTTAAGGAACGTTCTACACAAAGCCCTATTAAAACTTCCGGTTTGGCTCCCAATTGCTGCAAGTAACGTGCAAGTTGGTTGGCTTTGCTGTTGAGTTGGCGGTAGGTTAACTGCTGGTTTTCAAAGACGGCGGCGACAGTATCGGGCGCGAGCTCGACTCGATCTTCAAATAGCTGATGGAAACACTGGTTTTGCGGATAATCTCTCTGAGTGTCATTCCAATCATTTAATAATTGCTGGTATTCTGGTGCTGTCAGCAAAGCCAAGTCGCTGAGGCGCTGTTGGGGATTTGCAACAATGGCTTTTAGCAGCGTTTGGAAATGTTCCGCCATGCGCGCAATTGTGGCGCGATCGAATAAATCTGTGCTGTAAACAAATTGCCCTTGAATGCTTCCTGCATCTTCCCACAAGTGGCATTCTAAATCGAGCTTGGCGGTTCCCGCGTCAAAGTCGATCGCCTCGACAGCGATTCCCGGCAATTCTAGCGCTGCTACAGGAGTGTTTTGCAGGCTGAAACTAAGTTGAAATAGGGGGTTGCGGCTCAACTCGCGATCGGGCTGCAATTCCTCAACCAACTTCTCGAAGGGCAAATCTTGGTGGGCGTAGGCTGCCATTGCGACGTTTTTTACCCGATGCAATAGTTCCCGAAAAGTTGGATTTCCCGACAAATCTGCACGCAGCACCAAACTGTTGACAAAAAAACCGATTAATGCTTCTATTTCGCTCTGGTTGCGATTGGCGATCGGCGTTCCTACTGCAATATCTACTTGTCCTGTATAGCGGTACAGCAAAGTTTGAAAAGCGGCTAGCAGAGTGATAAATAAAGTCGCGCTTTCTTGCTGGCTCAATGACTTTAGCGCCTCGCTCAAAGCAGGTGATAGTGTTATAAATTGTTTAGCGCCGCGGTAGGATGGAACGGCTGGTCTTTGCCTGTCTGTTGGTAGATTGAGTGCGGTAATTCCGTTTAACTGCTGCCGCCAATAAGCTAACTGGGTTTCTAATACTTCGCCCTGCAAGTATTGGTGCTGCCATTCTGCAAAGTCGGCGTACTGCACGGGCAGTCCTGGTAAGTGCGAGATCCCGTTTTTTACAAATGCTGTGTAGAGCGTTCCCAGCTCTCGAATTAGCACTCCAATCGACCAACCATCAGCCACAATATGATGTAAATTCAGCAACAATATATGTTCTGTTTCATTAAGTTGTAGCAGCGTTACTTTAAATAACGGCCCGGCGGCTAAATCGAAAGGGCATTGCGCTGCATCGGTTGCGAGTTGCAGCGCTGCTGTTTCTTGCTGAGTTGGCGAGAGATTTTGTAAGTTGATTGTGGGGAGGGATACGGTTAAAATGGGAGCAATAATTTGTACGAGTTCCCCTTCCAAAATCGTAAAAGTGGTGCGTAAAGTTTCGTGCCGCTGCACAATTTCGTTGAAGGTTTGCTCTAAGGATCTGAAGTTGAGGGAACCTGTTAAGCGGAGCGCTGTTGAGACATTGTAGAAAGGATTGCCCGGTGCTAATTGATTGAGGAACCAAAGCCGCTGCTGGGCAAATGATGCCGGGAAGACGAAAACATCTGTTTCTTGGGGAAGATTAAGCTTTTCTTCACCAGCCGGGAGGGAATTGTCGGAAAGATACTGAGTCATATCAAATTATCAGGAAAGCCTTAAAGGAAAGCGCGTACAAAGTAGCCTACAAATATTACATAGAGAAGATTTCATTTCTTTCATTAAAATCTTTACCAAGGCAATACTAGACTATAACTCGTTTCGATATGCTGCTTCATGCCGAGGTCGGTAACATTCACAAGATGTGTAAAAAACACATCAACATCGTCTATCGCTTTAGCCGTAAGCCGAACTTTTCCAGTTGCTGTTTGAGTCCAAGAAAGCGCGGGAATAGCAAAACCATGTGCAAAACTGTGCCGCACTCTTAAAATCTCATTGAGCCTCTGCCGAACGGCTAATCCGCTCAGGCTTCTTGCAGACAAAACCCAATCGCCAATAGGATCGTAACCAGTGTTTTGAATCAGAAGGTTTCGCGTGTTCTCCGCGTTTGGTGTATTAAATCTTTCAAGTGCGCGTTCCGCCGCATCTCTAGCAATAGAATGTACGGCATGAAATTTGGGATCTAAAGGATTTGCAGTTGCAGCGAAAAAATTGCGAACGAGTTCGTTTATGTAAGCATCCCATGCAGCAACGAATGCAGCTAGAGCGGAGTGGTAGTAGACTTGTGTTTGACTGCGCGATATTGGTTGCAAGCGGGGATCGGTAGCGGTTTCGCGAAGTGTTCTAGCCGTGTTGGACGCTGTTTTGTACTTCAAGGCTGCTGGTGACGGCACGGCGATTTCCTAAAGACAGTTCACGAACTTTTCAAGTGCATCTCGGTACCTTTGCAATGACTCTGCATTCAATTGCACCTGCTCGCCCGCGATGTTTTTGGCTGCTAGTGTGAGTTTGTGCAAGGGCGTGCCAGTCGTAGCAGCGAGTACAGAACCGCTGGCAAAATCTGGGATTTCAATGAAGGTGTTACTCGGCTTGTCTTTGGAGTTAGCAAAAATATGACGGTGCTTCTTGTGTATATCATCCATCATCTGCATAATTGTCTGGTTTACAGCTTCGGATGCCTGGCTCGCTCTCCCTTCGTACAAAGTCAAATGTTGGATCGCGAATGTATGTAATTTTGGTACAGGTACACCTTCTTCCTTAGCGCGTTTTGCAAAAGCAATTCGTGCGTATGGCGCAGTATGCGGGTCGGTTATGGCATAGAGAATTGCCAGGACATTCTCGATCGCAAGACGTGAAGTATAGTCCGCTATAAATGGTACAATCAAGTTTTCGGCAGCCACAAGAGCAAGCTGTGTAGAAATAGCAAAATTAGGACTACAGTCTATGAAGAATATGGTATCGCGATCGCCACTATACGAACGCAGGGCAACCGTCAAATCTCGTCCCCAACTTAGCACCTGTTTCCACGAGTCATAAGGTATTTCCAACTGGGATGTTTGTCGGATTGCTTCAGAAATTATTTCCAGGTAATTGTCCCCGCATACAAGTCTTAGATTCTCTGGTATATTCGGATTGAATTCTTTCGGTTCGCATATATATGGCGATACGTCTGCAAGCATCCGAAATGGAGAATTTAGACGCGCTTCTAGATAGCCTGCTACTGTTGCGCGCGGAGTTTTGCTCATTAAAAAATGCAGCGCATCTGGGCTAGTGAAATATCCGCCAAGTAGCATTTCCGACACATTCGCCTGCGGACATAAATCAATTACATAGACATCTGTATCGGGGTAACGGTAAGCATATTCGGAAGCTGCTGCAAAGCAAAGGAAGCTTTTGCCGACGCCGCCTTTATTGTTCCAGAAAGCGTATGAACTCATTTGGTTTATTTCTTGGAAGGGACGATAACCTTTTCATCATCTCTCTTTACTTTCTCTGTTCAGCGAGGATAGCTTCACGCGGCGATTATCGCGAGAAACAGGCACTAAAGCAGGAGCTTTAATATTAGCATCGCTCTCTTTTAAATTCTCCACAATCTTAGATAATTCTGCAATTGTCGGTGCTTCAAAAACGCGGCGCAAAGGCAACTCTACCGCGAAAGCATCTCGCACTCTAGAAACAAGCTGAGTCGCCAGCAGCGAATGGCCTCCTAATTCAAAGAAATTGTCGCGGATACCCACTCGCTTTATCCCCAAAACCTCAGCCCAAATTTTCACTAAAACTTCCTCAATAGAAGTATGAGGCGCAACATAACTGCCAGCCCATTCTAACTTAATTGGCTCCGGTGCAGGCAAAGCGAGGCGATCGACCTTTCCGTTAGCCGTCACAGGTAGCGACTCCAGCACCACAAAAGCCGACGGAACCATATATTCCGGCAGTTTTTCTGCTAGATAAGCCTGCAACTGTGGCACTAATTTCCGTGCTGCTTTAGCTTGTAAGGGATTGTTAGCATAAGAGCGCCAAGGACGCAAGTTATCGCTTCGGGTTTCTCGCACAAAATCTCTAGTTTCGCCCCGTGCAAACACTACATCGTAGCGCCCTTGACTGTCGGAATTAGACCAACTAATATTAACATTATACGGAACTTCCAAAGCATACCACGCTTCGGGATCTACTCCTAAATCATCGATTTTTTCCACGGCTTTTTGCAACTGACCTGCTGTGGAAAATTTATCGACAACTGACAGCAATTCTGCCGCCTTAACTGCTGCCGTTACCCGCGCATTAGGCACATTAGCAATTCTTAAAACATCGAGTTGATTTTGCAATAATATTTGTTGCACCTTGGTAACAGTCAGATTCTGATTTTCATCCAACCAGTCCAGCCGTTTTTCTGCGCCCCACTCCCCTTTTAACGATGATTTTTGGCGTGCTGTTTCAGACGCAATATGCAAAATAGCATTGTACCGAAAATCAGTTAACTCATTGTGATAACTACCGCGAATTAATTGAATCTCTACGCCGCCAATCTGCGGAAAGCAGTGTTTTAATGCGCTAAAAAACTCTGGTTCAATAACTAACTCTGTTTCTTGAAAAATTTGCATTTGTACTCGCTGCTGCAACTGTTCGCCAGCGAGAGAAGGTTCGGCTTGATACAGTTGTACCGAAGCATGAAAAGCTGCCAGCAACGGCAAGCTACGCACATCTCCGATGAATATAAAGCCGCCTGGGGCAGTTGCTTTCACCGCACCTTCTAGCACCTGCACGAGATAGTCGATAGTCGGGAAATATTGCACGACAGAGTTGAGAATTACTGCGTCAAAAGCTGCTATCTCTACTCCTTGAAAGTCTGTCGCCATTTTCTGAAGCAGCGTTACATTAGCTAACTGTTGATTTGCCAAGTGCTGCTGAATATAGTTGAGCGAAATAGGTGAAAAGTCTGTGCCGCAATATTGAGTGCAGCGAGGCGCAATTTGGAACAGCAACAAACCTGTGCCGCAGCCAATTTCTAACACTCGGCTGGGTTGCAAAGCTAAAATTTGGGCGGCTTGATTGTTCGCCCAGTCACGCACCTGTTCTGCCGGGATTGGCTGATTAGTATAACTGCTATTCCAGCCGACAATATTAAATGTGGGATCTGAGTCAACAGCAGGTTGATTGTAAGTTTCATTGTAGAGCATTTGCCACTGCAAAACCTGTTCGTCCTGCAATTGCATTATTTGGTTGGTTTCGCTGGCACTGCTATATTCTGCATTCAGCGCAATATAAGCTACTAAACGTTTATCTCCCTGTCCATCTTCCGAAGTTGTTACTACAGTTTGTTGCACCGCCGGATGTTGAGTTAATACTGTCTCGATTTCTCCTAATTCGATGCGGAAACCGCGAATTTTTACTTGTTCGTCAATGCGTCCCAAAAATTCAAGGTTGCCGTCGCTTCGGTAGCGCACTAAGTCGCCTGTTTTGTAAATTCGCTCTCCTGAATTTGGTTTAAAAGGATTGACAATAAAGCTTTGTGCGGTTAAATCTGGGCGGTTGAGGTAGCCGCGAGCGAGTCCGTTTCCGCCGATGTACAATTCGCCAACAACCCCCATTGGTACGGGCTGCAAATATTTGTCTAATATGTAGATTTGAGTGTTAGCAATGGGGCGGCCAATTGTCGGGGCGATGTCTGTTTGCTCTGTTAAAGGAATATAACCGGAAGTTGTGACGACAGTGTTCTCGGTTGGGCCGTAATTATTTACTAGCTTAAATGGATGGGATTTTAAAGGATGTTGTTGCAGTTTTTCGCCGCCTGCGAGCAAGATTCGCAACGCTGTATTTTGAGGCCAATCTAATAGTAAAACTTTCTCGGCTAAAGGTGTTGGCAAAAAGCTAATTGCGATGGCGTTTGATACTAACCAGTTTTGCAGTTTTTCAGGATCTCGCCTGATATCATCTTCTGGAAAGTAGATGCTAGCTCCCGCGGCGAGATAAGGCCAAATTTCCCACCCGCAAGCATCAAAGCCGATCGCTGCAATTTGCGTTGCCCGATCGCCCGCTGACACCCCAAACTCTCTTTGATGCCAAAAAACGAGATTTAACAAGCTCCCGTGCTCAATTTCTACTCCTTTCGGCTTTCCCGTGGAGCCGGAGGTGTAAATCGCGTAAACCAGATTTTCGGCTGTGACTGCGCTGGTGGGATTGTCGGCGATTTCTTGGGAAATCATCTCCCAGTCTGTGTCTAAACAAACTATCTGTAAATTGGGCGAGCGCAAATTCTCTACCCATTGCTGCTGAGTTAACACCACAGATAATTGAGCATCTTTTACCATAAAGCTCGATCGCTCAGCAGGATAGCTCGGCTCTAAAATTAGGTAAGCTCCTCCCGCTTTCAGGATACCCAACATCCCCACGATCAGATCGAGCGATCGCCCGCAGCAAAGCCCGACTAAAACTTCCGCGCCAACCCCAATTTTTTGCAGATAACGTGCTAGTTGGTTGCTGCGGAGATTTAGCTCTCGATAGGTGACTGGCTCATCTCCAAATACTAGCGCCACCGCATCCGGTGTCCGATCGGCCTGCATTTCAAATAGCTGATGGATGCACAAAATTTGCGGATAATCTGCCTGAGTATTGTTGCATTCAACTAACAAATGATCGCGCTCTTGGGCGCTCAAATATTGCAAATTTGCGATGCGCTGTTCGGGATTTGCAGCAATACTTTCTAACAGAGTTTGAAAATGCCCGATCAGGCGGGTAATCGTAGCTTCATTAAATAAATCGGCGCTGTAAATAACCATGCCGCTGATGCCCTCCGAGCTATCAACCCACAGCTTATTGCTGGGCGATTGGTTGCTTCCCGAGCTGTTGGGCGATCGCTCCCACAAATGAAACTCCAAATCAAACCGCGCTGTACCCACATCTAACTGCTGCGGGCTGAGTGTTAATTCTGGCAATTCTAACCGATTCCCCGGCGCGTTTTGCAGCGCAAACGCCACCTGAAATAAGGGATTTTGGTTCAACGCGCGATCGGGGTGCAGTTCTTCTACTAACTTCTCAAACGGCAAATCTTGGTGAGCGTAAGCTCCTAATGCTACCTCTTTGACTCGGTTTAAAAGTTCCCGAAAAGTTGGATTTCCCGACAAATCTGTACGCAGCACCAAACTGTTGACAAAAAAACCGATTAATGCTTCAATTTCACTGCGGTTGCGATTGGCGATCGGCGAACCTACTACAATATCTTCTTGCTGGGCGTAATGGTAAAGCAACGTTTTAAAAGCTGCCAGCATTGTCATAAACAGCGTCACTCCTTCGCGCTGGCTCAACGTTTCTAAAGCCTCGCTCAGTTGTTTTGGCAGTTGCAAAAATTGCCTTTTGCCTCGGTAACTTTGAATTGCTGGCCTGGGTCGATCCGCAGGCAAATTTAGCATAGAAATGCCGTTTAGCTGCTGTCGCCAGTAAGCAAGCTGCGTTTCTAAAACTTCCCCTTGCAGCCATTCGCGCTGCCATTTTGCAAAATCAGCGTACTGGATCGACAAAGCCGGTAAAGGCGAAGGTTTTTCGCTAGCAAATGCCGTGTAAAGTGTGCCTAATTCCTGAATAAGCACTCCGATAGACCAACCGTCGGAGACAATGTGGTGCATATTCAGCATTAGTAAATATTCGGCATCATCTAACTGCAATAATGTGACTCGCAGCAACAAGTCCTTGGACAAATTGAAAGAGCGTTGAGCTTCCTGGGCCGTGAGCCGGTTTGCTTCAGTTTGTCGAGATTCCTTTGGCAAGTTTCGCAAGTCCACTACATTAATCGGGAGGTGGAAAGCAGCAGCTATTCTCTGAACAGGTTGGCTCGAAACTACTGCTAAATTCGTCCGTAAAGCTTCGTGGCGGCGCACAATTTCATTGAAGGTTTGTTGCAGCGCCGTCAAATTGAGCGCACCTGTCAAACGCAATGCTGCGGGAACATTATAAAAGGGATTGTTTGGGACTAATTGGTCGAGAAACCACAAGCGCTGCTGTGCAAAGGAAAGCGGTAGATTTCCGTCGCGCCCCATAGGAACAATCGGTGTAGGAGTGAAACTAGAAGTACGATTAGCTGCTTTTAAAAATGAAACTATTTCGGCTTTTTTCTGAGAAATTTCGGCCCGTAGTTCTGGTGTAATAATTCCTTCAGGAGCGTTGCAACGCAGGATCTCGCCTTCAACAAAAATATTAATATCTAGACTGCGAAGGTAAGATAAAAACTCAACTAACTCAACCGTGACAGAATCTCTGGCATTTGGCGATGAACTCGATATTTTTGGATCGGGCATTTTGAGTCATCCTGTCATTACTTGGGCAAATATAAAAGAAATTCCAACAGCGCACAAATTAAGAGCCAGGACTTACGGAAGTGTCACAATTAGTAAGGTGCGTCAGATCCGAAACCCTTGATAATCCGTTCATAATCAAAGTCTGACGCACCCTACAAGTCGATTCGAGCGTGCTATTGCAACTAAGTAGGCTGCGATCGCACCCATCCGGCGGTTACGCGATCGTAAGAAGGCGGCGCGGAGGATGGTCGCAAAAAAAGTGAGGCTATCCTACCTGAACTTCCTGCTCAGTTTGAACCTTTGCTAAAGCCGCTTTGAGATTTGCTTCAATCGACTCCACCTCACCCCAATGCTGGCAGTAAACTAGCAGCTTGCTACCTCTCTGAAGGATGAGATTTTGATTCTAGGTAGCTAGACATCAGGCATTGCTTTCTAAATCTTGGCTTTGAAAAATAGCAGGTGTGTCAAACTGTGTCCAGGAAAGATGGCAGCGCGATCGGCAAGGAGTAGTAGCGGAACATCGCCCCTCGTTCCATAAATTGCTCCATCACCAGCAATCTTTACTGATTACTTTCAAGTATTGCCTTCGCCTGCAAAAGTCCTTGAATATTCGTGCCGCGATCGCTGCTAGCTGTTAAATAGATGCGATCGCCATTGGAGTTAAAAGATACCCTCGCATCTTTGACATTAAAACCTTGCTGTGGTATGACATACATGAATAGAGCAAGATAGTGATTAGAATGCTGATAAATAACCAAACTGGGATAAATTTACTGGGTTTGAGCGATCGCCTAAAAATTACGACTCACAGTATTAGCGATCGCCTTTAGTAGATGATCAGTGTATAACACATCATTGGTGTGGACAAAAGCGTAGTATTCTGGTGAAGAGTAAAATTTCTCTTGCACTCAATTAATCCGTTAGCCGAAAACAGAGGACATAAATGTCGAAACTCAATGTTGATCAAAAGTCCATATTTGACTTATTATCGGACAAAAAATCTGACTTCCTCATCCCTGATTACCAAAGACCATATGCTTGGGATGATCAACAATGTCAAACTCTTTGGGATGACTTATTTTTATTTTCTTTTCCAAATAATAATTGTGATGCATTCGACGATAACGAAGAATATTTTCTTGGATCAATAGTTACATTTAAAAATGAAAATGGGAAGTCAGAGGTGATTGACGGGCAACAGCGACTTACTACACTACTATTAATCCTTCGTGCCTTTTATGACAAATTTTCAAATATGCAGGACAGAAATTCTATACTTACTAGGGAACGAATTGAGAAGTGTATATGGAAAACTGACACCTTTGGTAGCGCAGACAAATCACTATTAAAAATAGACTCCGAAGTAGCTACCGACAACGACAAAGATGAATTTCTTGAACTGCTAAGGACTGGCGATGTAAAGGCTGGTGCTAAGAGTCAATACGTTCAAAATTACAAATTCTTTCAAAATAAAATTGAAGATTTTTTACAAGATTTTGCTGGTTATTTTCCATATTTTCCTGCTCGAATTTTAAACAACTGCATTCTTTTACCTATTGAGGCAGAGTCCCAAGATACGGCATTACGAATTTTTTCGACACTAAACGATCGTGGTCTTCCACTCTCAGATGCTGATATTTTTAAAGCCCAGTTTTATAAATACTTTAGCGACTCCAATAAGAAAGATGAATTTATCAAGGACTGGAAAGAACTTGAGGAATTATCAAATACAGTGTTTCATCCAATAACTGGCACACCAATGGATGATCTATTTTCTCGATATATGTATTTTCTGCGAGCAAAAGAGGGAAATAAAAGTTCAACTACGGAATCACTGCGAAAGTTTTATGAACGGAATAAATATCAATACTTAAAGGAAAAAAATACTATAGGTGATCTAAAAACACTGGCTATTTTTTGGAAAAGCATCATCCTTCAAGACAAAGGACGATTCTCGGATAGCATTATTAAAAAACTATTTGTACTACATTTTGCTCCAAATGGTATGTGGCAAAATATTACATCTGTCTATTTTTTGCAAAACAAGAGCAGCGAAGGTCTTCTTGAGGAAAGCGCTTTTGGCACTTTCCTTGATCGAATCACGGCTTTTATATTTGCATACGCAATAACTAATCCTGGAGTAAATGCCCTTCGTACTCCTGTGTACGATGAAATGATTACCATTGTTAATGGGTCAATCGCTACTTTTTCAAAGTATAAGTTTAATGAGACTCAATCTCGCGCTCAATTTGAAAATTATACATTTACGAACAAAAGGTCAATTACACGCTCCATGATAACTTGGTATGCCCATTCTTTCCCAGAACAAAAACTCCTTGATTTGAAGCAAGGATTCGATATCGAACATATCTATTCGAGAAAGCGACAAGATATCGAAGGTGGTTTAAAAAACGAGAGCAATCTTGAATCCTTGGGGAATAAAATACTTCTGGAAGAAAGTATAAATATAAGAGCATCTGATTACCGATTTGAAGATAAGAAGAAAATATATAGTGGTATACAGCGTCGTGGGAAATTTAAAGACCCAAGCCAAATTCATGAAATTAAGAATATTATTGAGTTGAAGGAGTTTGACGAAAACCAGGTGATTACAAGAAGTAAAAATATTCATGATCGTTTTTTTCAATTTTTAAATGAACAAGACCTGATTGAGGTTCAGCAGTGAATCGGCAATAAATATTCGCCTAACAAAGCGTTCACCTCACGCGGAAGTCGCGCACATGAATACCGAAATTATACCGAAGCCGATACACTTATTAAAATTGTCTGTTTTTAGCACAGATTAGGTAATCAAAATTAATTTGCTTCGTTGATGAGTTCAAAGAGGTTCTAGGCGATCGCAAAGACAAATAATTACTAAACGATCGCCTAAAAATCACGACTCACAGGAATAGCGATCGCTTTAGGGTGAGTTAATGAAATGTAACGCTCCTTATTTTTGTTTGAACGAAAGCATTCTGTTCGGAAATGTAGGGAGTGAGAGATTTTCCCAGCACATCAAGGTAAAAACTTCGCTACACAATCGATCGCACCACTCCACCCTCAACTCGCAGGGCTGCACCATTAATCGCAGAAGCTAAGGGACTGGCAACAAACGCAACTAACGCAGCAACTTCTGACGTTGAAGCAAATCGCTGAATTAGCGAAGATGGACGCATCTTGGTAAAAAACTCTTTCTCAACTTGTTCAATCGAAATATTTTGCTCCTTAGATAATCCCTCGATGAAGTCTTCCACCCCTTCGGAACGAGTTGGACCAGGCAATACCGTATTGACAGTCACATGGCTGCCCGCAGTTGTTTCCGCCAAACCGCGACTCAATGCCAATTGTGCAGTTTTAGTCACGCCATAGTGAATCATTTCGGCGGGAATATTCAAGCCAGATTCACTAGAGATGAAAATAATTCGTCCCCAATCTTGCTTCAGCATCAGCGGCAAATAATGGCGCGAGAGGCGAACACCGCTCATCACATTCACTTCCAGAATATTCATCCACGCTTCATCGGAGATATCTTCAAAAGCTTTGGAGGCATAAATTCCTAAGTTATTCACCAAAATGTTGACGAATGGCACTTTTTGAAGTAACAATTCAACGCCTGCTTGCGTTCCCAAATCGGCAGCAATTCCCTGAAGTTTGGCATTAGGGACTGTTTGCTGAATGCGATCGATCGCATTGTTGACGCGCTCTTGCGTTCTGCCATTGACAATGAACGTCGCTCCTTCTTCGGCAAGTGCGGTAACGATTGCCAGTCCAATTCCACCTGTTGAACCACTGACCAATGCCACCTTTCCTGATAGTTTGAGATCCATACTTTGTTAAACCAAATATAGCAGTTGACAGTTGACAGTTGACAGTTGACAGTTATGGTACCCGAATTAAACCGTCGATCTAGCGCTCCTTTGAGACTCTATTCATTAGGTTATTGATGCCCTAACCGATGTGGCGATTGCTATAATGTCAAATAATTATCTACGACTATGGCCTAATCAATTGGTCGCTACCTAATCCAACTTTACCACCATTTTGCCAAGATTTTTTCCCTCAAAAAGACCGATTAACGCGCCTACCGCTTGGTCAATTCCTACTACCACTGTTTCCTGATTTTTCAATTTTCCAGCGAGGATTCAGTCCCCAAATTAGCTCAACATTTAGATGCCAAAGATTACATCTGTTGGAGTTCTATTCCTCTGGTTTCCTGCCACCAATTTGATTGCACTTAGACACACACTTTTTGGGAGCATCTCATATTTGTAAAAACACTTCTTTTGGCTCCTTCCTTCTTCCTCTTTCCTCCTGCCTCCTGCCTCAAAACTCCAATTTCTAGCTTGCCTGCAAAAGTGAGATGCTCCCCACTTTTGGACGGTCATTCCACAAAACAATCAAAATCATCCCGCAATTATCTAAGGCTTTAAAATTCCACATCTTCTCGCTCATTTTCGTCGGTTCTGGGAGTATCCAAACCTTTCGCAGCCCAGCGCATTGTTTCAATGTATTTTGCCAGACTTGCCACAGTCGGAGCCTCAAACAAATTGCTGACCGATAACTCGACTTGCAAAGCGTCTCGGATGCGAGAAATCAACTGAGTTGCTAGCAGGGAATGCCCGCCTAGTTCAAAGAAATTATCGTAGATACTAACCTGCTGTTTTCCCAAAACTTTAGCCCAAATTTTCCCGATCGCCTTTTCGAGATCAGTCCGAGGCGCTACATAATTTTCTGTTATATCCTCGCTGTCTGTATCTATATCAGGCAAGGCGCGGCGGTCTACTTTGCCATTAGGCGTCAGTGGCATATTCTCCAACACTGCATAAGTTGCAGGAACCATATATCCTGGTAACTTTTCTTTCAAAAATTGGCGCAAGTCACTTGACTTAAGATTGGGAATTTCTAATTTTTCATTAATGCGGTCAGGAATAACATAAGCTACCAAATGTTTATCGTCGGGGATGTCTTCCCTCACAATTACTACTGCTTCGCGCACTTGTGGATGCTGGCACAAAGCCGCTTCAATTTCTCCCAATTCGATGCGGTAGCCTCGAATTTTTACTTGGTCGTCAACGCGACCTAAAAACTCGATGTTGCCGTCAGCTAAATAGCGACCTAAATCACCTGTTTTATAAAGGTACGAACCAGGTTTATTGCTAAAAGGGTTAGGAATGAATGCAGCAGCAGTTAAATCAGGCTGGTTGAGGTAGCCTTTCGCCAGTCCGTCACCGCCGACGTACAATTGACCTATAACACCGATCGCCACCGGCTGCAAATCCGCATCGAGGAGATAAATTTGCGTGTTGGCGATCGGGCGGCCGATGGGGATAGATGTTGCGGTTTCGGGTACGTCTTGCACGCAATAATAAGCCGAAAATGTGGTATTTTCTGTAGGCCCGTAAACGTGAATTAATTGAGTGCTTGGGTTTTTTTTGAGAACTTTTTTAACCCATCTCATATCTACCGCTTCTCCGCCAAACAGCAAGCAGCGCAGCGAATCAAAAGCTTGCGGTAAAACTCTAGCAATTTGTTGAAATAAGGCAGTTGTTAAAAACAAAACTGTGATGCCTTCTTGGCGCAGTTCTAAGGCTAAATCGTGAGGCGAAAGGGTAATATTTGTGCTAATTCCCACGAGTTGAGCGCCGTTAAGCAAGGCTCCCCAAATCTCGAATGTGGCTGCATCGAATGAAGCGTTTGATGCTTGGGCAATTTTATCGGTAGGTTCTATTTTTATATAGTTGGTGTTGAGTACCAACCGATTTACTGCTTTGTGGGTGACAGCAACTCCCTTGGGTTTTCCTGTAGATCCAGATGTGTAAATAACGTAAGCTAGGTTGTCTGCTGTTGCGGTGTTGGCGGGATTTTCGGCGCTTTCTTTGGCTATGTGTTCCGAGTCGCGATCGAAGTAAATCACCGAGTTTGAGAAGTCTCGGAAATTCTCAATCAATTTATCTTGAATTAGCAAGACTTTAACTTGAGCATCTTCCAGCATCAAGTTTAGCCGATCGCGCGGATAGCTCGGATCTAACGGTAGGTAAGCCCCTCCCGCTTTCAGTACAGCCAACATCCCGACAATTAGATCGATCGATCGCTCTGCACAAAGCCCCACTAAAACCTCCGCCCCCACGCCCAGTTTTTGTAGGTAGCGCGCCAGTTGGTTGCTGCGACTGTTGAGTTCTCTGTAAGTGAGGTGCTGGCTGTCGAAAGTTAGGGCGACATCCTCCAGATGCTGCTGGACTCGCTCTTCAAATAACTGATGAATGCACTTATTTTTAGGATAATCTGTGCGAGTATCGTTCCATTCTCTGAATAATTGATTCACTTCATCCTCGCTCAATAAAGGTAAGTTAGCAATTCTTTGTTCTGGATTAGCAACAATGCTTTCCAGCAGCGTTTTAAAATGCCTCAGCATTCGGGCGATCGTAACTTCATCAAATAAATCCGTATTGTACACAGCTAAGCCTCGGAGGCCTTCCGAATCTTCCCAATGTTCGCCGTATCTGCTCCTAAAGTTATCGGAAGCTTCCCACAAATACAGCTCTAAATCAAAGCGCGTGGTTTGAGTCTCCAAAGGAAAAGAACTCAACTTTAATTCTGGCAATTCTAGCTCGTCCAGCGGCCCATTTTGCAGCCCGAATACCACCTGAAACAGCGGGTGGCGATTCAACGATCGCTCTGGGTGCAATTCCTCGACTAGCTTCTCAAAAGGCAAATCTTGGTGAGCGTAAGCTCCCAGGGTTACTTCCCGCACCCGGCCCAAAAAATCTCGAAACGTCGGGTTTCCCGAGCAGTCTGTTCGCAGCACTAAGGTGTTGACAAAAAAACCGATTAATGCTTCTATTTCGCTCAGGTTGCGATTGGCGATCGGCGAACCGACAACAATATCTTCTTGTTGCGAGTAGCGGTAAAGCAAAGTTTGAAATGCTGCGAGGACTGTCATAAATAAAGTCGCTCCTTCTCGCTGCGAGAGCGCTAAGAGTGCGTTTTTCAGCTTTTTAGGCAGTTCTAAATATTGAGTTTTTCCCCGATAATTTTGCCGAGCTGGTGCAGGGCGATCCGTCGGCAAATTTAACGCAGAAATCCCGTGCAATTGCTGCCGCCAATAAGCAAGCTGAGTTTCTAATACTTCACCTTGCAGCCATTCGCGCTGCCACTCGGCAAAGTCGGCATATTGAAGTGATAATTCTGGCAGGGGAGATGGCTGTCGATCGATCAAAGCTGTATAGATAGCCTCCAGTTCTCGAATTAGCACGCCGATCGACCAATCATCGGAGGCTATGTGGTGCATATTTAGCAAGAGAATATGCTCGGTCTCTGTCAGCCGCAGGATGGTTACTCGCATCAGCGGCCCGGTGGATAAATTGAAAGGGCGAAGAGATTCTGCTGCGGCGAGTTTATTTGCTTCTGTTTCCCGTTGTTCCGATGGCAAATTTTGCAAGTCTAATACTTTTAAATTAGTCTTGAAAGCGGGAGAGATTATCTGCACTGGTTGCCCTGATACTGCGGCAAAAGTCGTTCGCAAAGTTTCGTGGCGCTGCACTATTTCGTTGAAGGTTTTCTCTAAGGCTGTTAAGTTGAGGGAACCAGTTAAGCGCAGTGCTGTTACTACATTATAGAAAGGGTTTTCCGGTGAGAATTGGTCGAGAAACCACAACCGCTGCTGGGCAAATGATGCCGGAAAGACAAAGACTTCGGCTTCTGAGGAAATATTCAGTTTTTGTCGATCGTTTGTAAAGGAATTGTCATAAATTTCTGATGCCATATCTATTGCTCTTGGGGGATGAGGTGTGTTAATTTTTTGATGGCGCGGGGTTGGTTTTTGACGGTGCGATCGCCTCTTAAAACTTTCGCGAGCAAAAGATGGGAACCTTTAATATAATAAATCTGGGTTCGGGAGTGCGGGAGAGACGCGGGCAAAAGAAACGGGGTTTTTGCCTGCAGGATCGAGTGATCCGTTAAGGGGCTAGGAGTGCCACCCCCCAATCAAATTTAGTCGCAGAAGGGGTCATTAGGCTTGTGCTTCGGGTGCGATCGGGTGAGTTAGATGCGAGAATTACCGGGAGCAATCCGTGGAGAGGTCAAGCTGTAGTATGATTTCTAATTGCACAAAGTGTTCTTGGGGCGATTAACAGCGGGATAGCTTTGCTTCACGCAATTTTCTCACATTTCTAGCTTAGCGACTACTATTGATTCAACAGTGTCGGCAATCTTTTAGATCAACTCACTAGAACTTGCGACCTGATGCAGCCAAAATACTTAAGAACACTGAACGTGCAGTTTAAATTAGAGGTTATAGGCTAATGGCGCAGCGGAACGTATACTCGTCAAAGGGCGAGCCAGAGGATGCACAATCAGCAGAAGAAGTCCTCCACTCAGTAATGCAAGAACTGGACGCTTTGCATCAAAATGTCAAAGGCCAGTTAAATCAGGACATTACTCGGCTGCAAACTGAAAAAAATCACCTGATTGACGATATTGAAGACCTCCGGGAGCAATATCGCAAATTGCAGTCTCAGCAAATGGAATCTCTGTCGGGGCGATACATTCAGCAGCAGCAATTGTGGCTGAAGCAGTTGGCTCAAGTTTTGGCTCACAATTTGCAGGATTTGTTGGTGCAGCGGTTCAACGAACTCAGCGCTAACTCGGGACATTCTCTCAGCAGCCCTATTCCCAGCGGCGAGTTCCCCATACCCCTGCCGCCGAGCAACTACGACGAACGGGCCTCGGAGTTGCTGGCGGCGCTGGATGAAAGGATCGATCGCAGTTTCCAGATGCTGGAACAAGATTTAACCAGTTACGAAAGCGAGCTTTCCGTGCGGCTCAACAACATGAAAACCCTGGAACTGCAAGGGGAAGAACTGTTACAAAATCTCGTAAACCGCATCAGGGAAGAACTCGAAGAAGAAGAAGCATATCTTGAGAATCCTTTCGATGCTCAAGATTCCTATCCCGAGGAATCAACTAATTCTGTTAATTCTGTCCGCCCGCAATTTCTCCCGCCCACACCTGCGGATGCGCCGCGGGAAGCCGTGCCGCAGCCGTCTTCAGCGCCTGCTGCACCCGCTAAAGCAGCTTCTCAAGTGCAGACAGGTTTGGTGCTGGCTTTGTCTTCGGCGGTGGTATTGTCGCTATTTAATGTTTGTTTGAGAATTCTGATTAAAGGCAAAAATCCTCGGATGGTTTTTGGCTTGTTTGAATTTTCGGGGGTGGTGACTCCAGGTTTTGGAAATTCTTTGTTGATTTTGTTGATGCGGCTGATCGTGGTGATGGCTTTGATGCCGATATTGGCGACATTTTTGTATCCTTCTGTATGGAAAGATATTAGACGGTTGTTCCAGTCGGGCGATCGAGCTTTGTGGAGCAAGGTTTTAGGAAGTGCATTTTTTCTGTTTTTGTCTCAGGTTTTGATTTATTTGGCGATCGGCAATATTCCAGCGGGGATTGCGATTACCATTTTCTTTATTTACCCGATCGTCACTGTACTCGGTTCCTGGATCTTGTTTGGTGCTCGCCCCAGCACAGTCGGCTTTTTGGCGATGTTGGGAATTACCGCAGGTCTGATTTTGGCTGGGTCGCCCAGTTTTGCTGTGCAAGCTCCGGGCGGCGGCAATGTCGGGGTGGGAGTCACGGCGGCACTGACTTCTGGGATTACCTTTGCAGGTTACGTATTGCTGACGCAAATGGCCGCGGGCAAGCTGCACCCGATTCCTTTTAGTTTAGTTAATTTCGCCGCAATTTTTGTATTTTCCTCGCTGAGTTTGTGGGTGCCGCTGTCGGAAAATTTGGCTCCTAAAATCGACCAAAATGTTTGGCCGGGTTTGATTGTGGGAGGCGTTGTTTTAGGGGTGCTGACGCTGTTTAGCTATCTTTTGAATAATTTTGCTATCCGGTTTGCGGGGGCAGCCTTAGCGTCAGTAATTGGCACTTTGGGGCCGGCGATGACGGCACTTTTTGCGTTGATAATTATCAATGAGAAGTTGAAGCCTGTGGCAATTCTCGGCATGGCTGTGGTGACGTTGAGCGTGGCTGCTATGAGTGTGGAACGCATGGTGGCTCCGCAAAAGAAAGCTGGTTGAGGCAAAAATTTGGGCGATCGTCCATTCAGAAACCCGGTTTCTTCAAGAAACCGGGTTTCTCTGTGCCCAGACAAGATCAAACAACAGAAACCACCACTCGAAAACCGACAATACTAGCCTTACAATCCGGCTGATATCGCAGGCGGCACGCGCTGCGACAATTCGGAGGACGATCGTTCCATGAACCACCTCGCAACAGCTTCAGCGAAGAGTCGCCCTCAGACTCCCAAACGCTGCCATCCGCAGGCGCACCGTTATAATTATTGTGCCAAGAATCCGCGCACCATTCCCAAACATTTCCGTGGAAATCGTACAATCCAAAAGCATTAGGTTTAAAACTGCCGACATCTGTTGTTTGAAAGCGATAAAGTCCCTTCGGAGCCCCAGCGTAACTAGAAGTTCCGTTGTAATTTGCCAACTCGCTGGTAATCGTTTCTCCAAAGTGAAAAGGTGTAATTGTTCCCCCCCGGCAAGCATATTCCCATTCAGCTTCACTGGGCAAGCGATAATTCTTACCAGTTTTTCGAGAAAGTCTAGCGCAGAACTCCACAGCCTCGTACCAAGATACATTTTCTACAGGTCGATTTTCACCTTTAAAACGGGAAGGATCGGGATTGAGAAATGTTTTAATTTCCGGGAGCGCCGCAACTGCTATCCACTGTGCCTGAGTAACTGGAAATTTGCCAATATAGAAAGATGCTAGATTTACTTTGTGCTGCGGTTTTTCATCGCTATCACCCTCATTTTTTGGGGAACCGATGAAGCAATTACCCCTAGGAATAGACACCATTTCTATTACTATACCGCTGCCAATAACTTCTTCAAAAAAAACTGCTTTGCCGCTATTTATATTAATCGTATTCCCGCTGTTTTCTACGGTCAACACTTCAAATTTAAACGTAGTTTCAGCATTGATTGTCGCCGATTTACTACTGTTGTGAGGGGGATTAGTATTGATTTGCAGACTCTTGTTAACCTGGGGATTGGTATTGAGTTGCCTGCTATTCCTAGGGGTATTGACAGCAAGTTGCCCTGGTTTTGCCAGAGAATTTATCGCTAATTCACCTCCTTTCGCCAGAGCAGAATTTATCGCTAATGGCCCTCCCTTGGAAAGGGCTGGAGGTTGGGGGGGTAAAGAATAAAGATTTAAAGCTTTGATTACTTCATCGGCAGATTGATACCTATTTTTGAGAGAATCTTGAATTAATTTATCTAAAACTTTTCCCAAGTCGCTGCTGATAGTTGTGCCAGCAGGCAACCTTTCTCTCCAAATCCAGCCGCCACCGATCGCGTCGTAAAGCTCATCATAACCGTCAGCTTTTGGCACACAGTGAGTTAGCAGTCGAATGCAAGTTATTCCTAAACTGTACAAATCGCTTCCGGGAAAAACTTGGCCGCGCATTTGTTCCATCGGCGAATAGCCTGGTGTTCCCACCGTCGTGCCGACTTTACTCATTAGCGATCCCGTCACCTGTTTGGAAACGCCGAAATCGATCAGAACTAACTCGCCTCTTCCTCCCCTTCCGAAGGCAGAATTGCGCGAATTTCCACTCTGTGGTAGAGATGAGTGAAGAGATGTGCGGCGGCGGATTATATTCTCAAGTTTGATGTCTCGGTGAATGACATGGCGATCGTGCACAAATTTCAGCACCGGCAACACATCTGCCAGTAACTGCCGAATCTTTGCTTCGTTAAAAACGCCCTGCTGAGTTAATTCTGCTAGTAAAGTTTGCCCCTCAATCAACTCTTGTACTAAATAAAGCCGCTTGTCTTGTTCAAAATAAGCAATTAAGCGAGGAATTTGGGGATGTTCGCCGAGTTCGTAAAGTCGTTTCGCTTCTTCTTTAAATAATTCTGCGGCTTTTTCAAGTGCTGAGGTTCCTTGAAATTGGGGTAAAAACTGCTTGATTACGCAGGGATCGTCCATGCGATCGGTATCTACCGCTTCATAAGTTCTGCCAAATCCCCCTTCGCCCAACAGTCGAATCACGCGGTAGCGGTTTCTGAAGAGAGGCGTGAGGCTTTGCGATCCGCAACTTTGACAAAATTTAGAGTTGTCGGGATTGAAAGGATGGGAGCACCTGGGATTAGAGCAGTAGAACATATCTGGGAAGAAATGATCCGGTTAAGGTTATGATATCATGTCGGGTTGATTTGTTAATTGATACTCGGCTGGTAATTGGTAATTGGTAATTGATAATCGGTGGGTATTACCCCTCATTTGTGCGTTCCGAATATATTCTGACTTGGGAATTATAACTTACTGACTCGCTCATTATTCTTTAACGCCGATATTCCTCGCTACAGTCGCCAATCCACTGATATCAATCCCTCGATTTCTTAAACATCGGGTTAAGCAGATGACATCTGCTGCATCCCGGATCGAACCAAAAACCCTAGAATTATCTGCTAAATGTTGGGAAGCGGGCATCAAGATATTTAAAGATAAATCCCGATCGCACTTTTGGCATGGATATTTCCGTGAGTTCCAGACACCAGCCACATTCCGTTTAATACGCCGTTAAATTGGGAGTAAACTGCGATCGGCCGATCTATCTAAATTCATCGCAATTGGGGGAATCAGTAATCTCTTTACAAAGGCCAGTATCCGTATAACAATCAGACTAGAAACCCCAAGAGCGATCGCGCGCAGATAATTTTGAAATATTCGGTATTGCGATCGAGTGTGGGAAACTACAATTCATCAAATGAATGATTAAATATTACTTTGTAGTTTGGGGCAACAATTGATTTAGTGCACCGCACAAGTATCCCTTCACCGTGTCTTTACTTGCACCCACCCCACTCGGAAGGGTAAAGATCATCTCAACATTTAATAGATTGCCGTCCATTGAGGCAAATACGTCAATTGGCAAAGCACGCTGAAATGCTGTTGCGGGATTTTCGGCTTTCATTACACCTAAGTTCAGATCCGTGCTGAGAGTCTTGATGCCCTCGCGGGCCAAAATGGGTCGTAATTGGGAAAATGCTCTCTCTATCGATAACCCCTCAACCTGAACACGTGCAGAAAAGGCGGCACCATTCAAAAAATCCCCCTTTTTTTGAAAGCTTTCCTCGCAGGTTGTGGCAACAGCGGGGGTGGCTAAACACATGAGAGCTAGACTCAAGACAAGCGATCGCATATTAACTGAGTTATAAGAATGAAACAATCATCAAGATAGTGATGAACCATTATAGGATTATTTGGCAAGTGATGCAAATGCCTTTGATGGTTTTTAGTATGAGTTGCAGTCCGGTTAGTATTCGATTTTATTCTAGCAAGTATATAAACTAGAAGAATTAAGGGTAAAGACTAAAAGGGCGAGCGCACCGAATTAAAGGGCGATCGATCTACTGGTATTTTTAAAGTATTGGTATTGCGAGCGCTAGCTAACGGCACATTAAACAAAGTGAAAAGATTCTATTGAGTCCGTTTCAAATGAGATATTGCAACCTTCTCGCTCGCGCAGGCTTTTCGACCTGTTCCACAAAAAGTAAATGAATTTTCTTGTGGGGAGTAGGGGTTGGGCAGAAGCTCCCTTCGAGTGAAAAGCTTATTGCAACTCGTGCAAGATATCAGTTCCAACGAGTTGTGGCGATCGAAAGTGCGAACGCTAATAACCTCAACTGATTAGGCCTCAATATTTCACCGCTACATTAAATCGAGCTGACAATTTTAAGCCCGAGAATGAAACATTAGGTATTTGTTTTTTTCTTGATTGTGGCAATTACACTTGTATCACAATAAAATTACTTTTATCTGCTTGTTATGGAAATAGATCGCGTGCCATTCCTGAACCGCCTCCGGCGCACCATGTCGTCTGTGGAAACTTGGGGGTTTAGTCTAGTCGGATTTCTGACCTGGTTTACCTTAGTGCCGTCGGTGCAGGCAGAAATTGGCTCGGCATCTATGTGGGTATGGATTCCAGGCGTTATCGTCGGAATATTGATTAACCTTCAAGTTCAGAGTTTGGGTGAGAAATATCCAGATGTATCTGGGGGAACACCAAATTACACCACGCGACTGCTGCATCGTTACCCAGCCCTGGGGCGCTACTTGGGGATTGCCTACTACTTGGGGTGGGTTTCCTTTCCGGCAATTAATGCGATCGTCATCACAGATTTGATCCAATTCCATTTAGAACCGATGGGGCTGAATATTCCAGAAAAATTGTTTGAGATCGGTTTTACTGCGATCGCTTACTTTGTAGCATTCAGTGGCACTCGCGCGATCGCCATTGTGCATCTGTTTTTTGTCTTTCCTTCGATCGGCTGTCTACTCCTGTTCTGCGTTCAGGGTTTAGGCTGGCTTGCCTTTTCACCCCAAAGCCCCGGACTCTTGCCCAGCAAGATTGATGCCATCAGTGTCTATGACTGGCTGAAATGGTACTTTTATGCCGCTTATACCTTCTATGCCTGCGAAACAGCTTCATCCTTTGTAGCAGACAGTCTCCACCCAAAAGACACCCTCAAGGCGCTGTCTTGGGTTGCCTGGTTCATGCCTCTGGTGTTTGTGGGTGGCACTTTAGTGTTGTTGCAGTTGGCAACCGATCGCAGTTTAGGAAGCAATTTGTACGGCAATTTCCTGGCGGCTGCCAAGCCTTTCTGGGGAGACGCTGCCCCTGTCATAGTCACATTGCTGGTTGCGTCTAGCTGCTTGTTGGGAACTGCGACTAGCGTTTGCAATACACCCCGCGTCCTGTTCCAACTCGCGCAGGATGGGCTGTTGTCTCCGGTGTTTGGCTCGGCATCCCGTCGGGGTGCTCTAGAACCTGCACTGGTATTAACTTTTATCTGTAGTTTAGGATTTTTAGTATGGGGTGACACGACTCGAATTTTCGTGGTGTCAGGGGTGTGCTGGTTCGTTTCGATCGTGGGGTTGCACTTGGGGCTGTGGATGCAGCGCCACGATCCCGCCGTGCGCTGGGGGCGACTATCTCTGGTATTGGTAGCGGTGGAATCAATTATCTTACTGGTGGGTGGTGTTGCCTGGGGATGGATGGATTTTGGCATCGGGTTGCTGTTGCCGTTCGGCATGATAGCCCTCGACGCTGCAATTGGGCGGATTCCGTGGGAACCTTTGCACTTACCGTGGTGGGATCGACTTCATGCCAAGCCAGTAACTCCTCCTAAAAACGGAGATTTTGTGGTGCTTCAGGTGGCAATTTTGATTGCGCTGATTTGCGGTACAGCGACGATCAGTTGGCTGATCAGATCCTGGCTGCGGGTAGAAGTCGGAACCAACAATCTCTATCTGATGATTATTGTGTTGATGACGCTGGCATTTGTGGGAGTGGCGATTGCTTGCTGGACAACTCTGCCCCAGGTTGCTGCGATCGAAGAACTAGCAATTTCCTCGATCGCGCAAACCAAAGAACTGGAGAGGACTCTCAACGAACTGCAAAAAGCCCAGATGCAAGTTATCCAAAGCGAAAAAATGTCTAGCTTGGGACAGTTGGTTGCCGGAATTGCCCATGAAATCAATAACCCGGTCAACTTCATCCACGGTAATCTTACCCACCTGGACGAATATACCCAAAATCTGCTGCGGATGATCGAACTCTATCAACAGCGCCATCCCAGCAACGATTCAGAGGTGCAAGCAATGGCAGAGGAAATCGATTTGGAATTCGTCACTGAAGATATCCAAAA